>JAQCFT010000139.1 GCA_027619545.1 Verrucomicrobiota bacterium
TAGGCCCCGTCAGAGTCGGTGCTGAAGGCAAACCTACCAAAGATGACTTGGTGAAAGCACAACGCATCCCGTTCAAGGGGGACTGGGATTTGGAACACAGAAGAATCCTTTGGAAACAGAGCAGGTTGCCCGGAAAAATGGGTGTAAAAGATGAGCCTGATCAGTTAAAATCTCAAACTTTGGAGATGGAATCTTTCGAAATGATCCTGGCAGACAACGGATCGGTAACCATTCAAAATACAAAGAGTGCCGTTGGAGGATTCGAAATTTCAGGAAAAACAACAGCCCGCATGGGCGACCCGGTGGTAAAGGAAACCCTGGCTTATAACAGAGACATGCGCTTTGCGACCAGAGACGATGTTTCGGAAGCTCATATCAAGCCGTACATTCCTGGCGCGGCAGTGGACATTACTCTCAACCTGCAGAGGAACGGTCATTACGCTCTTTACAAAATCGGCGAAAAGGATTTTCTCAAATTTTTGGATGACCTGTGGCAAGGAAAAGAAAGAGAAAAGGGCGTGGCCGTCAACCAACGAGAAATGGCCAAGCACTTTGAGCGACTCGGATGGGAACCTTTTGAAAACGCCATCTCGTACAACAGCCCCAGCAAGCCTAATGGCGCTATGAGTAACTATTACTACAATGCGAAGACTGGCATGGTTTTTGAAAATACTGGATACTGGTAGAATGATTCCGGAGGCTTGCTTTTTTGGTAGCTGTTAGTGGTTAGCTGTTAGCTGTTAGTGGTTAGTGGTTAGTGGTTAGCTAATGGCTGATGGCTGATGGCTGATGGCTGATGGCTAATGGCTAATGGCTAACCTCTTTTAGCTTACCCGATGATCTCATTTATGGGCCCGTTGCCTTCTTCGACCAAAAGTGAGACGGGCCCGAGTTCGGGGAGGAACATTTTGGTGTGATCGATGCCGAGTTGGTGGAGGATGGTGGCATGGAGGTCGCTGTAGTAGTGACGGTTTTCGACCGCCTCATAACCCACTTCGTCGGTGGCTCCGTGGACCACGCCACCTTTGATGCCGCCACCTGCCATCCATGAGGTGTAGCCTTTGGGGTTATGATCGCGGCCGGTGGTGTTTTGCGACCAGGGCGTGCGTCCGAATTCACTCGTCCAGACGACCAGTGTGTCGTTCAGCATTCCACGCTGCTTGAGGTCTTTGATCAGTCCTGCGATCGGCTTGTCCGTGGCTCGGCAATGTGGCGCGTGTTCCTTCATGTCGCCATGGGCATCCCATCCACCGTTGCCGCCGCCTGCGTGGCAGATTTGAATGAACCGCACGCCTCGCTCGGCCAGGCGGCGTGCGAGCAGTAATTGTTTTCCAAATGACTGCGTGTGATCTTGGTCAATGCCGTAGAGTGATTGTATATGCGCCGGTTCACCGTTGAGATCGACCGCCTCGGGTGCGGATAATTGCATGCTGGCTGCGAGTTCGTATGCTTTGATTCTGGCTTGGATATTCGAGTCAATCGAGTAGCGGCGGCGAAAATCGGCGTTCATCTTTTCCAGCACTTGCATTTGACGGTCACGTTCGGTTGCCGATCCTGTCTTGGGAGGGTGAAGGTTTGGTATGGGCGTTTCATTGGCCTGAAAAGGCGTCGCGGAAACGGAAGCACCCAGGTAGCCTCCGGTGAGCTGCACTGGTGACGAGGGGCGTCCGATGTTGACGAAGCTCGGCAGGTTCTTGTTCGCGCTGCCAAGTGCATGGGTTACCCAACTACCGAAGGATGGGTGATCAAATGCTCGGCCTCGGTGACCGGTGGTGGTTTCGATCACGGCAGGAAAATGATTACCTTCGTGGCACCACATGGACCTGACAACCGCAATCTCATCGATGACGCTTCCGACATGTGGGAACCAATCCGAAACGGGCGTTCCGGACTGACCGTAGCGCGTAAAAGTGCGAAGACAGGGGATGACGGGACGCCGCATCTCGGCAAGGTTGTCACCAAATCCGATGGCGTCGATGAATTTGCCGGCGTGTTCGTTGCCTTTCGGATCAAATGTGTCGATATGGCTGACGCCACCGCACATGAATAGAAAAATAACCGATTTGGCTTTCGGTTGAAAATGGGGGCCCAGCATGGCGTCCTTGATGTCCCCTCCTTCCGCCCAGATGCCGCCCAGTGCTGCACCGAGAAAACCGCCACCCGCGCGATGGAGAAAATGACGTCGTGAAATTCGCCTGTGTGGAAGTGAGTATGGATTCAAATCAGCGGACATAGATGAATTCGTCGAGGTTGAAGATGAGCCAGGCAAGCTGCTTGAGGCGCTTGGAATCGTTTTCGAGATAATGCATTGCCACGCTTGTTTCCGTTTCCGTTGGTGGCCTTGCGACGGTCAGCCGATAGCCGAGTTCTACCGCTTTGTTCAGGTCGCCATCCGCCATTCCGTGGACCCGGTCGGCGAACTGGATGGAAGCGTCTTCGATTTCCGGACTGTTCATCAGGAACAGGGACTGCGGTGCAGTGACTGTTTGCGTTCGGATGGGGCAGGGCTCTCGTCCGTCGTCCACATCGAAGGTTTGCAGGAAATTGGGTGTTACGTCCCGACTCGCCGAATAACCACGCGTGATATAAACGCCTCGCCGTTGCTTCGCTGTGTCGTCGCTCGGGGTAAAAGACGAGCCGCCCACGGTCAGGTCAAGATGGTCCGCCGCAGAGTGGATGGAATCCCAGATTACTTCGGCTTCAAGTCGTTGCAGCGGGAAGTGCCAAAGGTGATCATTGCCCGGATCGATTGCCTGCGAATCAGCGAATTCAGGTCCAGTATCCGACGCCATTTGGTATGCCTCTGAAGTCACTATGAGTCGGTGCATGTGTTTCATGCTGTATCCGCTGCTTACGAATTCCGCGGCCAGCCAGTCGAGCAATCCCGGATGCGTTGGTCTGCCTGCTTGATTCCCGAAATCGCTGGTCTGCTTGTGTAATCCCTTGCCAAAATGCCACTGCCATATTCGGTTTACAGCGACACGGGCGAAAAGTGGATTATCTGGGGCGGTGAGCCAGTCTGCAAAAGCCTCGATACGGCCTTCGCGAAAGTCAATATCGCCTTCTGCAAAAGGCCAGCCGGGCTTTACCTCGTTCTTCAATTCAGGGCGCGCCGGATCAGCACTGGTTAGAACGTAGCTGGGTTGCCTTTCGCGAATACGATCCGTTTCCACGGTATAAAAGACCGGAATGCGCGGGGCGGGACGACGATTTTTGTTTGCTTCACTAAGACGCTCTTGCAGCGCGCGGGATTGATTGCGCACCTCTTCGGGGAGAATCTCGTTGATTTTGCCGCCGTCGATTCGGAGGATCGGGAAGTAGTCGTCGGCGACCTTCTGTTCTTCGATGGTGCGCTTGCTTTCGGGCTTGAGAATCACAGCACGCACTTCCGGCGGCAACATCTCGACGCGTTCGTCATAGAGACGTTTCTTGAAGGGGGCCAGGAGCTTCTCTAATTCCCTTTCCAATGGAGCGCGCGCCTTTTGCGATTCTGCCATGACCTTGCCGGCTTCGAGCAGCGTTTCCGCGCTTGCCAACGTCACCTTTCTTAAAACCAGAGGATCAAACAACGCCTTCATGGAGTAGTAGTCTCTCATTGAAATGGGGTCAAACATGTGATCGTGGCATTTGGCGCAGGCAACGGTCATCCCCATGAACGCGGAAGAAATGGTGTCTACTGCGTTGATCGCCAGATTGCCCCCACTGCCTCGTGCAAGAAATCCCAGCGCGAACATGTCGCCGGGCCGTGGTTCCTTTTCCGAGCGATAGCCGGTTGCCGACATGCGTGTACGTTCGTTAGCACGCCTTCCTGTCAACTGGATCTGAACAAAATCGTCGTAAGGAAGATCGTCGTGTAACGCGCCGATGACCCAGTCCCTCCATAGGTGAATTCCAGGGGCGGCCGTCATGCCAGCATCCGTATCTGCATATCGTAACACATCCAACCAATGACGCGCATAACGCACGGCGTGTTGTTCGCTGTCGAGCAGTTTGGTGACGACTTTTTCGTAGGCATTCTCCGATGTGTCCGCGAGGAAAGCCTGCTGCTCTGCTGGAGATGGCGGTAGCCCCACCAGATCAAGATAAACCCGGCGCAAAAGAATCAGTTTATCGGCCGGATCAACGGTTTTCAGTTCAAGGGCTCGACGGCTTTCCGCAAGGAACCGATCGACCGGATGCTTGGAACCCCCGTCGCCCTGAGGGATTTTCGGAGTGACAATGGGTCGTAACGACCATAAAAGCTCCGTTGAAATCTTGCTCTGACGTTCCTGCGCTTGGGCGACGAGCAAAAACCATGAGTTGAAATAGGCACAGGAGACAAACAGCAACAGGCTCGAAACCATGTTTCGTCTTCGGTTGCTCCTTCGAACGTTCCTGGGATTCCTGTTGAATGGCCTCATCATTTCGAGTGGACAAATCCAGATCGTCATCGACCTCCGGTTGAGTTCCGAATGCTAATGAGCCCATTTTGATTGTCGAGTAGATTTCCATATCACACTTCATGGCTAACAAGGGTATGCGGGGCAGGGTGATGGTATCTGGGATTTGGAAATCACATCCAGTCTGGTAACGTGAGCAATGAGCACGTTTATAGCAGTTCCATATTGCTGAACCAGGATAATGGAGCTTGCTTAATTATGCATAGGAAGACTACTGTGATGGATGTTGAATGCCGTGTTGGTTGTAATTCGCCCTGAGATTGGATGGGCAAGAGTCGCTAGGAGAGAAGAAAACTTTTTGGTGGTCGCGTTGATCGAGTGGGTGCTACTTGCCTTAGTGACGATGGGGTTTGAAAGTTGGGGCATGATTGAGCTGGGGGCGGGGAAAAACAGCATTGGAGGCGCTTACAACTTGTCGTTAGGCAGGATTCTTAATTATCAAATTGTCTACCTCTTATTATTCTCTTTGTTTGTTTGTGTTGCATCTGTGTTGATATATTTTTCAGTTAAGAAAGATATTATTCAATGTGGTTTTTATTACTTGGCTGGTGTGGTTGTCTATCTTTCATGTCCTGTGCTGCTCATGAAAATGCTGGATGCTTTTCCTGGGGTAAATACCTGGTTTTGTTTTATGATGGCGATAGTTTTGATTGTGGTTTCCACGTATGCTGCAATACCTAAGATTCTGTTTCCGAACGTAACGGATGGCTTTTCAATATTTATTATAATATCATTAATTTTATGTGGAATGCTTTTTTGTTGTCACTTCATTAATGTTATTAAATTGAAAATTGGATGAAGAAATATAAAAATTCAGTTTATTTAGTTAATGGCATACAACTATCTGTTTTAATTTTTTTAACTTTTTTTCAGAAAGGCGTATATTTAATATTCGCTTTATAAAGTTGGCGTCCCTGTGGTGCAGGTAGTTCAAACTGCACAATTCCGAGTGAAATTCTCTGTCGCTATTTGTATTGGCAATTGAAAGGAGTGCGTTCTTCTCAGATCTGACAAAATTCGGGTGGATCAACGCTATTATCTTGAAAAAGAGCGTCAAAGGAAAAAACCACCAATGGCAATTCCACAAGACTTGTTCATAGAATTTCGTTTCATTGCATTTGTAATATTTGCAATATGCATCTATAAAAGAATCGTTCCATGATGTAGTGAACATATTAATTATTTATTTTTGTTATGCTTCTGTCAGGCCTGTGATGCCCGGTCGCGCGGGTAAGGTGAAACTGAGTTCTTTTGAACATGCATTGGAGAAAACCAGCCTTATCGGATAGTCGCACGCGTGGCGAATAATGCAAGTTGTATTATTTTTTGATTGTTCCGGGCGGGAGATGTTCCATCTTTAATGTCTTCTCAAGCTGTTGGTAAGCTAACGCCCGCATTGGGGCGGTCTCGTCAATCAATGAGTGTATCCGTTTAAGGTCGTGTGAGTCTCGAAGGTTTGAATGCCAAGTTTTACCTGATCATTGGTATCTCCACAACCCTTCGTGTCAGGTGCTTCTGTCATGAACTGTGAATTCGATCAGCGATGCCTAAGAAATCCAGTTCATTTTTCAGTCTTGAGTCCAGTTGCTTCATCCAGGTTAAGACGAAAAGAAAGGTAAACACATCTCGGAATGAAAGTCTGCGTTTTGCCAGCCCGGCTTGCATGGCAGGGGTGCGAGTTTCTGGACCAAACTTCAAAGCTCGATGTGGTCTCAGAAAGTTGTAATGACACCGAAGAATGTCCAATTGCTTTTCGAGGAATTCCTCAAACCGAGCGAAGCAGGTTGTTCGTCTGGTCAGGAATGAAGTTGATTGCCGGATGGTCAAATTAAGCCTTTCGATAAAGGAGGTGTTGAGGATTTCTGAGTCTTCTGAATTCTGCAGCGCTTTTTCAAAACCCCGTTTGTCACCAATGATCATTCTTCGGTCGACTTTGGTGACGCGATCATTCCTGCGAGTCTTGATCACTTGTCCATACAGGCATTTACCAAAGCACTTGCGAATAGCGCGCTCATAAAATTTATATCCATCGGTGGTAATGAGCGGAATTCGTTGTGGATCTGTTAGTTTGGATATCGATCGTATGACGAATTTGGTGTTTTCGTAATTCCTGGATCCAATGACTGTTCCAGGCCAAAAGCGCGACCAGACATCCATTGTGGCAAAAATCCAAGAGGCCTTCCTTTTGTTTCCAGTGAAAGATCGGATTTCATCAGCTTTCATCTCCCTGATATACATATCCCGAGTATTGTCCCTATTAAATTGTCGGCAGGATTTTGCGGCCTTTTCCAACCATTGATGAACCGTATTCCAGCCGACGGATTGGACTCTGGAGATAGCTGATTTGTTTACACCTTCGACGCTCAAGCTGGCCACTTGATCGAACTTGGATCTGGGGTGTTGTATCCGGAAATAAGGAGTCCCGACAGTCGATGAGAAAGTGGTCCGGCAGACTTGGCATCGAAACCTTCTCCTCTTTCCGGATTTGGTTTTGTAGTACCCATACGGGGAGATTTGGGCAGCGGAATTGCCTTTACGGCTCTGACAATTATGGTTGGGGCAAGTTCGATTCATCTTAAGAGAGGTTGACTATAGATCTGTTTTTCGTTTGATCAATGTCCAACCTCCTCAAGTGGAGTAGGGTGCGTTGCCAAAATTGGGCTGTTTTCACAGTTGATGGCAGAAGCATCACAACGAGTTAGTAGTGGTACCGGTGGTCGGACTCGAACCGACACGAGGTTTAACCCTCCCAAGATTTTAAGTCTTGTGCGTCTGCCAATTTCGCCACACCGGCTTGTGTGTGCCTAAGAGTGCTGTTGGCTGCAGCGGGGAAACGCTAGCAGATTAAAAAACGATGAGGCAAGCTCCCTTTTGAACTGAATGTAGGGTGGGATTTCCGAAGCTGTTGGCTGGCCTTTTTGAGGTTACAATCACTGTTGGTAGCCCTGAGGGGCGCCTCGGGGACGACACGATCTACCTATTTCCTCTTGGAACGCCTCAAAGTTCCCTTGAAATGCCCCGCTGATTCAGACATCGAAGGATTTGCCACATCCGCAGGAGTGTTTGGCGCGGGGGTTGGTCAGTTTGAATCCTCCCTGGTTGAGGCTGTCGGAGAAGTCAATGACGGATCCCTGGAGGTATTCAGCACTGATTTGGTCGATGATCAGGTCCACGTTGTGCATGTTCCATTGGGTGTCTCCGTCGCGGACTTCGTCAAAGACCAGCCCATATTGCATGCCCGAGCATCCGCCTTTTTCTATGTACACACGCAATGGTTTGCCCTGATTTTCGGGTTGGTTTTGTTGCATGTCCCGAATTTCGTCGGCCGCTTGTTCGGTGATGGTCAGTATGGGGCGTTCGGTTGAAACTGTCTCACTCATAATTTTGGGGTGAAGCTATCGTGACTTTGGCTGGGTGTCAAATGTCGTAAACTCACCTTGACGATAGCGATGGTGGAATCCTTGCCGAAAGCAAGTTCGATTTCCTCAATCCAGGTTTTCGCAAATAGAAGATCGCCAAGGACGCAAAGTCTATTTTTCTGAACTTTTGATTGTTGATCTGTCCGCTGACGAAGTAGGGGCTAAGCCTTTGAGGGTTCGAATGATTCAGGATTGTGAATAGTTTGCGATGTCGGGAATGCTCTTGATGCCGAAGGGGGCTTGGTTGATGGTTCGGGTGGAAATGAGACCGTCTTCAATGTGCAGTGTCGGCCATCCCTGAGGGGAGGGGTGATAGACATCGCCATGATGTTGCAGCATTTGTTCCCGGACCTTTTCGGGGTGGCTTGAGAGTCCGGCGCAGTAGTGGTGTCCGTTGCGTTCCACTGATTCGATGCCAAGTGCGGCGGTAACGCATAGGTCCTGCATCACGGCCACAGGGCCTTGATTGCATAGATCTTCTCCACTCATGATGCAGGGTGCGGTGGGATTGGAACGAGATAGACTGTGGAACAAGGCCCGATTGGCGATGCTTTTGATGACTCCTTTGCAGTTTTTGTGACTTGTTCCAGCGTATCCCATCCGGATGGCATCTGCTGCACTGGTCAAGGTGCCATCGCTTTCGTCGATGATGATCCGAGGTTTATCGTTCCAGGCATGAAGTTCGCTCGACACTGTCTGGTCGAGCGCCACATCCCGCTTGATTGGTTGTTCCGTAAACAGGAGGTGTTTCATGAACGATTGCAACTCCTTGGTGGTTATTAAACGGTTCCAAAAGTCTCTGAATTGTTCGATGGATTCAAACTGTTCGTTGCCATCCAGTGTGAAAGCAAATCTGTTCGCCGTGGTCTGTGAGACGATTTGGGAGATGTCCAGAAGGCGTTGACGGTCGGTGGCGAAATCGCCGCAGATTTTGATTTTAAGATGCCTGATACCATAAACATTCATGCAAGCATCGAGCGATTGGGGAAGCCCGTCCTGCAATCGATCGTTCGGATCAATGTCGGATTCTGTGAGAGGATCTGACAGACCGACAGTGTGTCTGGAGATGATGCTTTTTAACGGGGCCTTTGGCAGCGCGGTTATCAAGGACGAATCATTCAGTCCGGGATGAATCGCATCCAGGTGCAGTCCCAAGGCGTTTGCTTTCAGTGCGTGGAAAAAGGTCATTTGGGAGTGGCGGCAAAAGCCATCGATCAAGGCGCGTTCGACGAGTGATGATCCAAAATGAGTGAGCAGGGGAGGGTGGGACTGGCTGTGTCCCCATGCATCTTGTTCATTGTAGATTTGCTGCCAGCATTCGAAAACGGTCTTTCCTTTGATTCCGCAGCTGATGTTGCAGGCATGTTCGATGATGTCCCTTAGTTCCCTCAATTCTGCATCCGGCGTCTGGTCCGGATTTTTCTTGAACCATTTGGGGGGGAGTAAATCCGAGGATATTCCCATTGCTTGTTGTCCGTTGATTTCACAATCCAAGGTGACGAAGACCAAAGGGAAGGCGATCATCGTGGCGATGCCATATTTGAAGGGCATGCGCGTCTTCAGGTCGACAGATGAGATCCGGGCTGAATGGAGCTTTATATTTTGCATTTGGAATAAGGATATGAAGGTCGATTGATTTGCTCGCAAGGTTCGGCGGGCTATCCTGAGAGAAAAACGCTGCGAAAGCCACATCAATCAGGAGAGTTTTCTTGGTTTATTTACTTGATCGCTGGCATGAATTTCTTAACCATGCTTCGCATCGCGAATGTCTACGGAAAAACCCACATCGGATTCTATTGTGCCCGTTCCTGAGGAGTTGAAGTCTCAGGAACTGGATTCGCATGTCCTGGATGATGATGAAACCGGCACGGAGGCCTTTCGTGATGATACTGAGGAATGCTATTCGGATGAAGATGAGATTGATCCGTTGGATGATTTCGAAGAAGCCTCTGTTCCTCGGGATGATTCAGCTGCCGAAAGCAGCGTTCCCACGCGTGAACGCTATGACGGGGATACGGCTTTCAAACTGTACCTGCGTGAAATCGGGCAGGTTGCCTTGTTGAAACCGGAAGAGGAGATCGAGTTGGCCGTCCGGATCCAGCAGGGTGATGATGAGGCGCGTGACCAGATGATCAAAGCCAATCTTCGACTGGTGGTTAAAATTGCGCATGATTACGAAGGTCTGGGATTGCCCTTGCTTGACCTGATCAATGAGGGAAACATCGGCTTGATGAAGGCGGTGGAGCGTTTTGATCCTACGAAAGGAAGCAAGTTGTCCACCTACAGTGCATGGTGGATCAAGCAATCGATCAAGCGTTCCCTGGCCAATCAGGCCAAGACCATCCGTTTGCCGGTGCATTTGGTGGACAAGATTTCCAAATTGAAACGCACGGCACTCAAGCTTCAGGAAGCCATGGGGCGTGAGCCCACTGATGAGGAGTTGGCAGAAGAACTTGAGATGGCCCCGGCCAAAGTCGCCCGATTGCGGCGTGCGGCTATTCGGCCTGCTTCTCTGGACTCTCCCATTGGTGAAGATCACAGCACCTTTGCTGAAATCGTCAGTGATGAGAAGGCTGAAAATCCTTACAAACAGCTGGAGGATAAAACGGTCAATGACATGTTGTTTGATCTGATCAAATCATTGCCTCACCGTGAGGCCACCATTCTCGAATATCGATTTGGTCTGGATGGGGGACCGGAAAGGACACTGGAAGAAGTCGGCGAACATTTCGGTGTCACACGTGAACGTGTCCGGCAGATTCAAAATCTTGCACTCTCCAAACTGCGCAAGATGATCGAAAAGCTGGAATCAGTGAAGAAATAGGGCGTTTTGCTTTTATGGTGACCTCTACGGAAACATTGGCGGCGGCGGTCCGCAATATTCCTGACTTTCCAAAGCCCGGGATTCAGTTCAAGGACATCACCCCCATTCTGGCAAATCCAAAGCTTTTTGAGGCTGCCATCCATCATTTGACCGCACCTTATCAACCGGGAGATGTGGACGTGATCGTGGGAGTGGACGCGCGCGGATTCATCTTTGCCGCGGCAGCAGCGCTTCATTTGAAAGCCGGGTTTGTTCCCGTTCGTAAGAAGGGAAAGCTTCCCTTTGACACACATGAGGAAAGCTATGACCTGGAGTATGGATCCAACACAGTGGCGATCCACACCGATGCCATTCACAAAGGCAGCAGGACATTGTTGATTGATGATTTGCTTGCAACCGGAGGGACGGCAGTAGCCGCGTTGAATTTGTTGAACAAGCTGGAAGCAAACATCCTTGAAGCTGCCTTTTTGATCGAGTTGGAATTTTTGAATGGTCGTTCGCTGCTGGGAAACGTCCCTGTTCGCTCCATCATTTCCTATTCTTAATGTCTCGCCAACCATCCCGTGAAGGCTCTTCATTTTTCGGTTCATGATTATGACCTGAGGAAAACCTTGGAATCGGGCCAGACCTTTCATTGGGATCAGGTGTCTGAAAATAGTTGGGAGGGAATGATAGCAGGACGTTGGGTTCGTTTATCGCAATTTCGACCTGATCGGATCACAGCACAAGGAGTTCATGGCATCGGTGAGGTAAAAGAAGAAATCGTTCAGTTTCTGCAATTGGATGTCGATATTCGTTCCGTTATCAAAGGTTTTCCTGATGATCCACTGATGAGAGCCGCCGTTCAGGCTCGTACTGGACTGAGATTGCTTCGGCAGGACCCTTGGGTTTGCCTTGCCTCTTTTCTATTGTCTTCCAATAAACGCATTCCCCAGATCATGGAAATTGTCCGACATTTATCGAAGCGGTTGGGGGCGCTTGTCGAGCATCCCGAATCCGGCTTGACTCTTCATGCGTTTCCAGGTCCCGAATCCATTGCTGCCAGTAGTGAAACATTGCTGAGAGAATGCAAGGCGGGCTACAGAGCCAAGTATTTATATCAGAGCGCTTCATTGATTGCTTCGGGGGCTTTTTGTTTGGATGCGGTTCATGATCTTG
>JAQCFT010000140.1 GCA_027619545.1 Verrucomicrobiota bacterium
ATGATTCCTCTTTGCCGTAGAATGGTTTTATCCGTCTTGATGCTGGGACTGGGTGTGCTGCATTTGGCGGCTGATAAAAGGCCCTTCAATGTACTGTTCATCGCTGTTGATGATATGCGGCCCGAAATGGGGTGCTACGGCGGCAAGGCGATAACACCCAACATGGATCGGTTGGCGGCTACGGGGCTTGTTTTTGACCGTGCTTACTGCAATCAGGCCGTTTGTGGTGCGAGTCGCGTTTCTTTGATGACGGGACTCTATCCCGAGTATCTGGAGGAACGCACATATCACGTGACCGGATGGCGAGATCGGTGGGCGCACATAGTCACCATGAACCAGCATTTCAAGGCCAATGGATACGTGACCATCGGGTTGGGTAAGATTTATCATGGCAATCGGGGCCCAGGAGTGGATCCGGATCATTGGACCCGCTGGATCATTCCCGATGGGGGGACCGAATATGCCAATCCGGCCAACACAGCCTTAAAGCTGGAAAACCAGAGTAAAACCGATGGGAAACGACGCGGTCCATCCACTGAATCGTTTGAGACGGGGGATGAGACCCATTTTGACGGAGTAAGAGCTCGTACGGGGGCGGAGCAAATTGCTCGGTTGGCCAGAGATGCGAAACCATTTTTCCTGGCTGTTGGTTTTACCAAACCTCATTTGCCATTCATTGCTCCCAAAAAATATTGGGATCTTTACCAATCAGAAACCTTCAAACTTCCAGACAATCTGTCTGTTCCACCCGGTTATCCTGAATACGCTCGAAACAAGAATGCGGGTGAGCTTCGAGCCTACAGTGACATTCCAGAGGAAGGTTCTCCAGAGCAATTTTCGGATGAATTGAACCAAACACTCCTTCATGGATATCATGCCAGCATCAGTTATACAGATCGGAATATTGGAGTGCTGCTGGATGCATTGGAGGAACACGGTGTTTCCGAAAACACTATTGTTGTGCTTTGGGCTGATCATGGCTGGAAGCTGGGGGATCATTCCAGTTGGTGCAAACATACCAACTTTGAATGCGATACGCGCGTGCCGCTGATGATCCGTCATCCAAGCATGGCGTCGGCGAAAGGTCGCACTCTGTCGCTGGTGGAATTGCTGGATATATATCCGACCCTTTGTGATCTCTGTGGTTTGGATCGACCGGATCATCTGCAAGGCAAGTCATTGGTTCCAGTCTTGAAGAATCCGCATAGCAGTCACCGCGAGGTCGCATATTCTTCCTACCCCCATGGGCGCGGGACTGGACAAAAAGGGGTCGTGGGGCATTCTATTCGAACCCCCTTATACCGTTACACCGAATGGTGGGAGAGGGGGGTAGACAAAGTGGTGGATGCCGTGCTCTCTCATGTTGAACAGGATCCCGGGGAAACGACTTCCATTTCAGATGCCCCTGAGATAATTCAAGCCCTGTCAGATCGACTGCGTGTCAAGGTGTTGGGCGCCAGGAAAGACTGATACTATGTCAAGGGCGGCCAGCGAGGAAATCACGTCGCGAGGCCTGCTACTTTATTCGTTTCCCTCTTCTTGATCGGGACCAGTGGATGACCGCCGTATATGGTCCAGGGTTTCAAATCATGGTGCACCAAAGATCCGGCAGAGACAACAGCGCCTTCTCCGATGTGGACTCCCGGAAACAGGATGGCGCCGGTAAATATGACTGCATGATCTCCAATGTTGATCGAGGAGCGAAGCGGAGAGCGTGAGGCTGATGGTACCGTTGGATTGGTTAATCCGGACTCAATATTTTCAGTTCCGGTGACAATGCGGACAGCTGCTCCAATGCTGACATAATCACCGATTGCACACCATCCTCCCCCTGATACCGAGGATCCAAACGCGAAGTGAACATGGCGACCGATTCGAATGCCTTCTCCGGCGAACAAGTGAACGCCTTCGTCGATCTGCGAGAAATCTCCGATACTTATCTTATTTGGTTGATCAATGCGGGCGTTTTCAAAGATGCGCACTTGTTGACCAGCCTGTTTAAACAGGTCGTTCAGAATGTCTGCATCGATGAGTTTGCCCGGACCGAAAGTCTTTGGGAGCTTCTGCATGGTCTTTCCTGATTTAGTTTGTCAAACCTCCATCCACCACAATTTCGGAGCCGGTGATGTAATGTGATTCATCCGACAAAAGGTGCAGCACGGTTTGGGTAACGTCGCAGGGCTTGCCGAGACGTTTGAGAGATGTCCTTTTACGGATGGATTCGGTTTGGGAACCACTTAAGTTCCGCGTCATCTCGGTTTGTAAAAAGCCGGGCAGCACTGCATTGCTGCGAATGCCCCGGGGACCGTATTCCCGGGCAACAGCCTTGGAAAATCCGCACAGTCCCGCTTTGGCTGCCGCATAGACACTCAATCCCTTGAATCCCCGGTGGGCGCATGCTGATGAAATGAACACCAGACTCCCCGATTGTTGATGGGCCAGCATGCTTTTGAGCACTGCCTGTGTGATCAGTATGGTTGCATGGAGGTTTATCTGCAGCGAACGATGGATTTGGTCGTGGGACAGCAAGGTGAGCAGCCCCTCCGTCCCAACAGCCGCGTTGGCAACCAGACCATGGACCGGTTTGTTCATCAACCGGGCTTTTTCCACAAAAGATCCAAGTTGTTTGTTGTCTGAAAAGTCACATGAAAAGAATTCAAAGTGATTCTCAAAACGTTGATTCAGATCTTCCACATCAGCTGTGGATTGTCTTGCCGTGGTGATGACCGAAGCTTTTGATTTCAGCAGCGTCTCACAGATGTCGAGTCCAACACCTCGGGAACCTCCTGTCACAAGGATGCGTTTTCCGTCCAATGATTTCATGTGATGTTTGAATCGGGGAGGAGTATGCGTTTTCCGGTTTTCAATGCCCGGACTTTTCCCCAGGCAGTCCAGCGTGGCCATGCTGGTTTGGGAAGGCGTGTGCGCAAGCTTTCCAAAATATTATCCAGCATGACCTGATTCCGAAACGGTGTGGAAGATTCAAGGACCAGAGCGACGACATGACCTGTCACCGGATTCTCTTTTGCGAAGGCAAGGGCTTGACTGACTTCGGAGAATGATTCCGCCATGGTTTCAATGTCGTCCAGGCACACTTTGAATCCTCCAACATGGATCACCCGATCCATCCTTCCCACAATGCGGAAATGGTCATCATTGACTTCACAATGATCGCCAGTCTTTATCCAGTCATTGTTCCTGAGCAATTGTAGTTCACCATTCTCCTGACGCCATCCATCAAATCTTTGTCTCAAAGATCGGATAGGATACCATCCGTCCTTACGGTGGGATTTTGCGATGATTCCCATTTCCGCCGAAGCATAAATGAGGGTGACCCGGCTTGTTGGAAATTGATTTTGGAGGATATGTTCCGTCGTTGGGCGAATGGGTTCCCCACCCAGAGTGATTTGCCGTGGTTGCCATCGTTCGGACAGGGATTGGTTCAATGCTTGCTGAAGCAAATGTAAAAATGTCGGTGTTGCCGCCAGTATTTCCGGTTGGGACTGAAAGAGCAACTGACAGTTGTTTGTCCACTTCTTCCCCAAAGGCAGAATGTTTCCACCGGACACCATCGCCTGGACGGCCACCTGCACCCCGGCGAAGCTTGACGGAGCAAAACAAGTGGCCCACGTGCATGCTTTATGGCTGGTGTGTCGGCTGCAATCATTCTCCAAGCGGTTTATATCCTTCCAGATCAACTTTGGTTTTCCGGTGGATCCGGAAGAATACACGCCAATGGATCCAGGAAATGGTGGGGAAGGGTGTGGAGACGCCGGTGCGGCATCGTCTGGGGTGGATATATAGGATGATTCAGGGGAACGTTGAGATATCCAGCGACATAATGCCCTGTACCCAGATCCTGTTTCAACCTGATTGCACGAAGAGTTCACGATCGTTCACCTACACAAATACATACGCAAACCTTCAGAATGAAGGCTTTCGTAATGAACTTGGAATATCATTGCCCGCATTGCGGGTCAATGTGAATTAACGTTTTAACTGAGAAGGGATTGGGGATACTGAAATCATGTTTAACATGGTTTCATCACTATTGTTTCCAGTGACATTGAAGTGAAAGTATTTTTTAACCTGATCATAAGGGGGGAGCTTTTTGAAGTCGACCAGCGCATTCCCGCCGTCCTTGGAATCTGTCGATTCCGGTATGGCCTCTCCAATAAAAGCTCCCAGCATGCCGCTCAGAGCCGAGTCGGGATTGGTGCGGAAAGATTCATAATAAAGCTGAATCACGGAGGCGAAACTCTGGTAATTGATATAGCCCGAGTTGAATCCGCCGACAGACTGTGCGGCCTGTTGGAATTCAGGGTTGTTTTTCAGGGGGCGACCGGATCTGTTTCCTGATCTCAAATAGGATTCGATCATGTCTTCGTCAGTCGAAAAGGCCACATACGTGCCGCTGGCAACAAAATGAATGCCCATGGTGGTCATTTCGTTTGGATTCGCCCCGGGGGCCGGCGCACCGGTAGGAATGTTGATGGAGTAGATGGTCCGGCCCAGAAATGATCTTTCTTTCAGGACGCTGTTGCCTCCCGGCAATAATCCGCTGGCAGCGATGAAGGCTTTGACAAGAGGTTCCGGGTTTGGACTTCCGATGAGGATGATCTCAGGTGGGTTCATCACATCGGTCAACTCGGTGGTAGCCGGAGACCATTGCGCCACGATGAAATCATCACCGAGGTTTTCAATGAAATTCCTGCGAAAATCAAAGTTGGGGTCGCGGTCCTTTCCGATGAGATTCATCGTCATCTGGAGCACCCCGGCAATTTGAGGGGAAATTTGTCCGAGCATGGCTTCCAGCTTCTGCCAGCTTTTACGTGCATCGAAGCGAATGCGCTGAAAGGTGGACACGTCCTCTGTGACAAATGTGGGAGGGGAGGCGTCTTTGCTTTCAAATTCAACCAAACCGAGCAACCCCGTGCGTTGACTGGTGGGGACTTGAACCGCGAAATCCCAGATGGAACCTTCCTTGTCGGATGCCCATGAGAATCCGAGGCCCTGGATGCCTTCCAGCCCAAGTGCTTTCAGAATTGTCTCCGGCTTTGGCATCAGTGCTGCGATAGGATCTTGGGATGAACCCGGGTTGGGGGCGTTTTCAGAGATGAACTGTTTGATCAAAGCGTAGATCGGCTGGAATTGTATGAACCCGTAGGCCGCGGCGTTTCGGAATTTCTTTTGATAGAACTGATTGAAAGTGGCCTGCGAAGCGATAGCCTTTCCTCCTCCGCCCCGGATGCGTTGGATGGTTTGTTCCAAATGAACTGTTGAGCTGCTTGCCAGGAGCACGGAATCGACCTGACCAAATGTGAATGTCAATTTTTCACTTTTCGTGTCGGTTCCCTTGGATGAACCGAATTGGGGTAAGTCGGCATCGATTTCCGCGGAGTAAAATGGCAAGTTCTGAATGGTTAAAGGTTTGAGCGGGTGTCCTGCTTCAGACGATTTGTTGCGGGCAAGTTCGATCAGTTCTTTAATTCTGGCAGCCTGGTCTCCCGAGTCCATGATGGCAAGTATATCCATGCCTTGTTGCTTTTCTTGCTGAGATGGAAACAGGGCCAGTGTGGCCTGACCTTTGATGAGTTGACTCAGCGAACTGAGCGAAAAACCGGTCTTGTTTTCGAATTCTTGAGAGACCTTGGTGTCGAAAGATTTTTCCGCATGTTCGCGAAATTCGGACATGGCAGGATCGTTCCAGAATTGCATGTACAAGGTTTCATTCCATGCCTTCCTGGCTCCGTCATAACTGGGAATGGTCAGGACAGCCCATGCGTTCTCAGGAACCAGTTGTTGCGGTGCTGGTGTCTCCGCCTGAAGGAGGGTGAACTGTTGATTGCCCAAGAATAGTGCCCACGTCAGGTGGAGCATGACCTTGGCGTTTTGTTTCATTTTTAACATATCAGTCTTTGTTTGATTTTATTTGTTGTTGTTGTGGGATCCACCCTCAGGCTGTTTGCTTTTTTCGGACTGGTGAACGTTGACTATACCGGGTGCGGGCAGGTACCGGTAGGGGCTACTCGGATTGTGCTGGTCATAGGCAAATGCCTCCCTGTTGTCCAAAAAATATCTTAAACGGTCCACTGGAATCGCAAATCCGAGACCTTCACTGAAATTGAGTTTCATGTTGGTGACCCCGATCACTTCACCTCGATGGTTGAAGAGGGGGCCTCCACTGTTTCCCGGATTGATCTGGGTTGTTGTCTGCAGAAAAAGGCGACCTTCAAATGCCCTCGTCTTGGTGCTGACTATGCCTTCGGTGACCGTTCGTTCCAAACCAAGAGGACTGCCGATGGCGAAAGCAGGTTGGCCAACATGCACCGACCGGATATCTCCCAGCAGAACGGTCGGGAACTCGAAGGATGGTTCGGTGTCGGTTTCCATTTTCAGTAGTGCCAGATCGGCAAATTTGTCCAGAGCAACAATGCGTGTGTCTTCAAATGCGACTCGCTTCAGTGCTCCTTTTTCCTCCTGATACACCTCAATGATGATTTCTGTTTCACCTTCGATCACATGGTAGTTGGTGATAAGGTAACCTTCAGGATGGATGATGAAACCGGAGCCAAGGCCGGAAGGGGTCCGCACTTGAACCACAGCGCCTCCCAAAGTTCGCGTCAACTCAGGAACCGATTGATCGGGCAGCTTGTCTCTTGAGATGGAATAGAGGCCGGACTGCTCAATCGAGTGTTTTCCGAGCTCATCCGTCTTTGCTGAACCCTGCGCAGGCTCGTTGGTTTCCTTGTCGATGCGTGCCACTTGCGACCTGGGGATCAACATGACCGTGTAACCCATGTCCATGACCAATTGGTCGCGTTTTTCGGCCAGCAAATCGCCCTCAAGCACAGAATTTCCCTTGAGAAACAAGGTGACTTTCCCAGCAAAGGTTGTTTGACAATGCGATGCCATGAGGCACGCGATCCATACTAAAAATCCTGTTGTTGCAGAAAGTTTCGGAAATTGAATGGCGTGCATCTTCATTTGAAAAATAATCGTATGCCAACGTAGACCATGAGCACGGCAAAACCCTTCTGGATTTGACCAGGCTTCAGGTGTTGGGTCATCCAAGCGCCAAGGTAACCTCCGGCGATGGCAAGCGGAGCAATGGCGGCCATGATCTTCCAATCGATATTGCCCTGATGATAGTGCTTGCTGGCTCCCATGATGGCGGTTGGTACAATGACTGCCAGGGAGGTGCCAATGGCGGTTTTGATCGGGATATCCAGAAAATAGGTCAAAGCGGGCACAATGATAATGCCGCCGCCGACACCGAACAATCCGCTCGTGATGCCGCTGATGACTCCTATGATGCTGAATATCAAATATTGCATGAACCACCTATCTCTATCGCATGATGTTGTTTCTCACAATCTTTTTCATATTTCATTGTGGCTGACATTCGTTTACAAAGGAATTCTGGATGATGTTAAAATTGCAATACCATACCTGGGATGACCGCAAGGTGTCTGTTGATCTGAAGCCGGGACGCTATCGAGTGGGGCGTAACGATGACAATGATATTGTTATCGATGAACTTGCAGTCTCCGGCGAACACTGTTTGTTGACGGTTGACGCGGGTGGCGTGATGCGGATTCAAGATGTCGGAACGGTTTCGGGAGTGTTTGTGGAGGGGGCCCCGGTGGACACGTGTGTGGTGGCTCCCGGGCAAATGATTCATCTGGGCACATTCATGATCAAAGTCTTGGCTGAAGATACCTCCGAATCATCGAGTCCGGCACCGCATCTGGAATCCGTTCCTCTTTCTGATGGTAGTTACAGTTGCCTGAAGCATCAGGATCAACGTGCCGTTTACGAATGTGAACATTGTTTTCACTTGTTCTGCCATGCGTGTCTTGCTTCAGGGCTCGATTCCCAACATGCCCCTCCGGTATGTCCTGCTTGCGGAAAGGAAGCCAAGGCGATCGATTGGTCCGGCTTGAATTTGACTAAACGCGATGCGGCCATGCAAATGTTGCCTGATTCCGTCAAAACAGCGCTGAATTATTGGGAGAAATTGAAGCAGTTACGAGATGGTAAAAGCGTGAACAAGGGCGACGATATCAGGGAAGCATCTCGCTAGGCATGGACTGTCCGGTTTGTTTCAGTTGATGAGCAGCGGAAGGCACAGTAGTTAAGGACTCTATTATTCGTCCGTTGGGGGGGCTGGACTGTTTTTTTCTGCTTTCTCTTTTTCTCTGTGGTAAGGGGAGCAGAGGTTGAAGTAGATGGCACAAAGCGGGATTTCCCGGTTGGTCTGGCTCAGCATGACGGTGACATGCTTGTCCAATGCAATCCCATGGCGAAGGTTCGGGCCTCTGTTTTCAAATACGTTGATGGCTCTTTTGGTCAGGCTTTCGAGGGATTCTCTGCATTCATCAGGCGTTTTTTCCAGACACACCACATACTTGTCGTACACGGCCAGTGCGGTCTCGATTTCGTTTCTGAAATGTTCAATGGTCAAATCCATGCTTCAATTCCAGTCTAACGAAAGAAAGCGGCGGATTGCAACCAACTCTGTTGATAAGACGAGGTTGATCACATCCGCCGCCCGATAACTCAATACTGAGAGTCTGTGCGGGCTGGAATCAAGGTTCCATTGTGATCGCGATCAGATATGGGGAACTGTCGGTCATGGTGGATCGGAAATCCAGGGCACTGATGGTTTTTTCAGGGTGAGGATTGTTCCAGGTGGTTTTATAGACACGAAGTTTCATGTTTGAATCCCGACTCGCATCGTTGTCGCCTTCCCATGCAATATCGGAACCTTCCAATGGTGCGGCATCGGGTAATGTCCACCAATCAGATACCTCAATACCATAACGAATCGGAACGACCGATTCCGTGCCGTCGTTGTAATAGATTATCCATTGACCAATGGTTTTCCCCTGGTCGGCCTGCCATCCGGCTCCGTGGAGAAAATGCAGTTGGGAGGCTTTCTTTCCGACAAGGATGTCGGTGACTGCAGCAGGGTAATCCAAGCTCGAGATGGCCCGAACTTGTTTGCCGCTCAGATGGATCAAACCACGGGCATCGAAGGTGATTCCCCCAAACGATTGCGTTCCGCGCGGGAAGCCGGCCAGGTTGTTGCCGTCCAGTCCGCCCAGGTGAAAGGCGTCATTCAGAGCTGCATTATAGTAGGAGCCCAGGTCAATGCATTCCTCCGGAGTGGTGGCATCACGGTCCGGGATGGATTGTTGAGGCGATGCCTTCAGCTTGGGCCCCGCCGATTGTGTGGACATCGTCTGCCTGCCGCGCTGGATGTTGTCCAGAAAGAGCCAACGTGGGTTTTTTGCCAGTATCTGGTTGTTTTTGTCAGGAGACATGTCCAGCGGAGACATGGCGCGTTGCATCAACGTCTGCATGCCTTCCGGGTTTTTGAGATACTGGTTCGCCAGGGTGTTGCCGACAATTTTGAGGAGTGAAGTCAATCCTCCGGTATGGTGAATGATGCCGAATTCACAGGTGGTATCGTGGTGCTTTGCATAGGTGATGATACCGCCGACATCGTTTGCCTGAGCTTCGTAATCCTTGATCAATTCTTGTAATATCGGAGCCAGTTTGGGACGAGGAAAGGCAATGTTGCCAGGCAGTAATCCATAAACATCTCCCGATTCAGGGTTTTGGTTGACACTTGCCAGCATGGGGGAGAATGGAACCCTGTACAAGGCCGTTTTCACCGCATCTTGGTCTGATTTGTCGACGCTGGACAATTGTTCCGCGACCTGGTCCAGATAGTTTTGTATATCCCGATGCGCCAGGGATTCAAAATCCGCCAGACCATGTACCAGAGTCGCCAGGGCCCCATTAAGTTTCACGAACTGAATGTCATGAGAACCTCCCGGAACCATGTTCAGTAAGGTTTGGGTGCTTTCGGGAAGGTGACCTTCTGTTTTCCATTCGAAATCTTCCAACCAGGCGTGGTCTCCACTGTCCTGATGATACACCAAAAACGGGTCCACCTTTCGGGCGAGATAGATTTTGCGATGGATGAGTTCGTGTTCGTTAAAACCGAACAATCCGCTTTTGGTCTTCCAGATGTTTTCCCAGGTGAATTCGGAAACGTTCGGACCGCGACGGTTGGCATCCACTCGATACAGTTGCTCAATCCATCCACCTTGTCGTTGCATGGGTTGAAGCAATTCTTTTATTTGTTCCTGGTTTTGTTCCAACACATGTTTCTGCTGAACAAGGTGTTCTGAAAGGAGGTGAGGGCCTTGGTTTGGGATGACGGTGACTTGACGGTAGGCCGGTTGGTATTGCTGTTCAACCCAATCCATGAAAAAGTCCTGCAACGAATCATATTGTCCGGGAGCGGGCAGTTCCTTGACCTTTGCCCCGACATTCAGAGTCCAGTCGGATTGAGATTCCATGGGCTGGAGCCTGGCCTGGTTGGCGTGGATCTGCTGGATTTTTTCCAACCACTCGGTTCGAAGACCTTTTGCTTCCATTAAGTGATGCATTTTGTCCATGACGCCCGTGATCCATACCGAAGGCAGATTTGCCGGGTGACGGCCGGTGGCCGACCATTGATTGACATCTCCCGGAAAATGGGCGAGGGCGTCTTGGAGCTCATCCTTCGGAATGGGGCGGGTGACGTTGGCCTGGTTCATCTCACCCCGGTGCACCATCATGGTCAGACCTGGTGTCTCGGATTTGGCTCGAATCCCCAGTGTCACGCCTTCAAAAGAAGTCGCTCCGCTCAGTAAACTGTCCACTGCTGATTGATAAACCGCCGATACGACACATTCCGCATAATCCAGTAGTTCGTCCAGTCCACTGACCGGAAGTTGCATACGGATCTGGGCATCGATGACTTGCCGTTCATTTTCGCCAATCTGCTTGAGAAGCGCTTCCTTTTGCTGGCTGAGAATCGAGATGGGCAGGTATTTGAAGAAGCTGATCTGACTGAACAGAGGTTTTGCCAAGCCCGGATGAACGGAAACAAAGACATCCAGATCATTCACCTTGGTCATGACGTCCGCCATGTGTGGGTCTTCGGACAATCGGGTGTATCCACCGGTATCTTTCAAAAGCAACAGCAGGGAGGGTTCGCCTGACAAATAAATACGGTCTTCATGGACAAGTCCGAACACTCTTTTCAATGGTCCGTTGCCGACACGGAGCTGAACCATGTCTTGGCCCCCGATGGAGATGGGGGTTCCCCTGAGCGGACCTTGGTCAGAGGTCAGGAACTGAGTCAGTGCTTCCTCGTTTGATATGCCGAGACTCAGAATAAAGAATTTGATCGGGTCTCCAGGGTAAACGGAAACGGTGACTGGAGCTCCGACGTCCAGGCCGACCTGTTGTCCAAAAGCTTGGGGATCCAGCGGCGCACCCTGCATTTGCATGCTGGCCATGGCAAGCAAGGGGTGTTCCTGTTGGAGCATTTCGGAGACCGGAGGGGGAGCCAGTTTCTCGGGGATGGCGTTTTTAGCCAGGGATTCAACCTGGTAGACAATATCCAGCACACTGTTGATTTGAGCGTGCAGGATTGCGTTGCTGGGCAGGACATTCTCAGGTGGTGCCGAAGCCGCTCTGGCCTGTTGCCCAAAAAGGAGGCCGGTCAATAAACCGGTCGCCACGACCAGACTGTTGAGTTGTCGTATGGATATTCTGTCTTTCATGATGCAAGGGAACATATATTGACCTCTACACGTCCAGCATGGCTATTGTTTCAAGGACTTTTGGAACGTTGCGGCTTGGGGGTTGTTTTTT
>JAQCFT010000141.1 GCA_027619545.1 Verrucomicrobiota bacterium
TGTTGGTGATCCAGCCGATCGCCGGGGCTCCGGCCGGTTCATCTTCGGCCGGGATGATCTTGAGTGAGCCGGCGACGATGTTTTCCCCAAAGAAACCGCAAGTGTCAGAAGAATCTCTGTTGGAAGAACTCCGAATGCTGGCCACGCCGGTTGTGCCGATAAGCGAATCGGAACTGATGGCTCCCCTACCATTGGCTGACTGGGAAGTGGAACGGGAGGATGATCGGAATCCATGGTCTTAGACACGCATACACTTCTTTGGTGGCTGAGCAATGATCCGGCCCTTTCTTCCGTGGCGAGGGAACGCATCCGAGCCTGTCGCGAAGGGCGGGGTTATTTGATCATCAGCGGGGTTTCCCTGTGGGAGTTGGAGTGGAAACGGCGTTTGGGGAAATTGGCGCTGCCCGGTTCCGTCCGCCCATGGTTGCCCCGCCTACGCGGGTTGCGTGGCGTGCTATTGGAAGGCATCTCATTTGAACTCTGGGTTGCCATGGCGGAATTGGATTGGGCTCATCGTGATCCGGCAGATCGATTGATTGCCGCTACTGCACTTGAGCACGACGTGCCGGTCCTGAGCAAGGATCGCGTTTTTCATGCGGACGATTCTCCTGTTGAGGCTGTTTGGTGAGTGGCGGCCAGTGATGGTGAGAACCAACTGGCTGGGCCACGTTTGTATTCAACAGGGGTGAAGGTCCCATCCGGGTGAAACTCCAAGAATGTCATCGATGGCTTTGACGGGTTTTTGAGCGTTCGCACCTCCGTGTGTTATTTCAATCCAGGCAATTTCTATTCATGGCAGTTCTCTGTCTTGTTCCCGTTCAAATGGAATATGGGCACATTGGCATCAGAAGGTGACCTACTTTGCCGTGTTCAACCTTTTGACCCGGATGTTGCGGTAGCGGACGAATTCGTCGGTGTGGTTGCCGCCGCCGTGGACCTGGAGGGCGATGCCGCCTTTGTCGGGGTGACGCAGTTCGCTTTCTTCCCATTCCATGATCTTGACGCCGTTGATCCAGGTGGTGATATGGGGCGGGTTGCCCACGATGCGGGCGCGTAGTTCGTTCCATTGTCCGTGTCGCCAGAAGGAGGGCCAGGCGTCCGGAAGGATAGGGAAGGCAACTGGGGGTTCTCCGGTTGGCTGAGTGGTGATTTCGGTGACCTTGTCTTTGAAACTGTAATTACGGACGTGTGGTTTGCCTCCGAGTCCTTCTCCATAGATGCCCATCAGGTTGCCGCCGCTGTGGTAGTCGATCATGGCCTGCCATGCTTTGCCGTCTTCGGTGCTCCGCAGGAACAGTCCACTGTCCGGGCCAAAATCGTTTTTCATTTCGATTGAAACTTCAAAATCACTGAACTGTTCGTCGGTTATGATGATGCCCCCGTTGGCGGGGATATCCTGAGAGCCGATGATGGCGCCATCCCGGACGATCCATTTACCACCGGTTTTGTGATCGCTGGCGCGGCTGTGCCCGGTTTTCGTGCTGACGTGCCAGCCGTCGAGGGTTTTGCCGTCGAAGATGGATTCGAAGGCGGGCTCGGCGGCCTGAATGGCGAGTGTTGTGATGATGCTGGCAGCCAGGATGGTTCGTGATAGGATAGATTTCATGTGATGAGGTGATTCGCACCCGATCCTGCCTTGCTGAAGGGGGTTTTGACAATCCTGATTTGAGTCAAACTATAAAAGGTTTGCATTATCATCCACTGGCGTTTAACCAGAGAGCTTACTATGGCAGGTCATAACAAGTGGTCAAAGGTTAAGCATATCAAGGGTCCAGCGGACGCAAAGCGTGCCAAAATTTTCTCCAAATTGTCGCGCGAAATATTCGTCGCGGTGAAGGAAGGCGCGAGTGAAGATCCGAATACGAATCCTCGCCTGCGCATGGTGCTGCTCAAGGCGCGTCAGGCGAACATGCCTTCGGACAATGTTCAACGGGCCATTCAGAAAGCGACAGGCGAGGGGGGGGGCTCCACTTATCAGGATCTGACGTATGAGATTTACGGTCCCAATGGCGTGGCCATTCTTGCTGAAATCTCCTCCGACAACAAAAACCGCACAGCGGCGGAGATACGCCATATTCTCACCAAAAACGGCGGTTCGATCGCTTCTGCGGGTGCAGTGGTCAGGTTGTTTCACCGCAAGGGGCAGATCATGATAGCGCGCGATACGGCTGATGAGGAAAAGGTAATGGAAGTGGCCTTGGAAGCCGGTGCGGAAGATTTCAATGCCGAGGAAGAGGGGTATGAGATTCTCACGGAACCGGGGAAATTCGAAGAAGTTTTGAAGGCGGTGGAATCGGCCGGTATCGCCACCGAAACCGCCATGGTGACGTGTTTGCCGGAGTTGATGGCTCCAGTGCCTGCCGAAGCGGCGGAATCCATTCAAAAATTGATCGATACCCTGGAAGATCATGATGACGTCAAAGACATCTATTCAAATGCCGAATTCCCCGACGAGGATTGAGCAGGCATTTTTTTAATTCATGAAGCATGCCTGGGCGGAACGTTGGCTTGGACGTCTGGCCGGAGCGATCAGTCGACGCCCCGGCTGGTTTGTCTATCCACAGTTCCTGTTATTCGGGCTCTGTGTGGTCTACACGGTCACGCACCTTGGGTTCAACACCAGTCGAAG
Organism: Verrucomicrobiota bacterium; assembly: GCA_027619545.1. Taxonomy (GTDB): domain Bacteria; phylum Verrucomicrobiota; class Verrucomicrobiia; order Limisphaerales; family AAA164-E04; genus AAA164-E04. Next base: position 2,630 of record JAQCFT010000141.1, read on the forward strand.
CGATCTGGTGGGCGCCGAAAAGCGTTACCACCGGAATTTTCTGGAGTACAAAGAGCATTTTCAAAATCAGGACGAACTCGTCACCATCGTGGAGAGTGGGGATCCTGAGAAAAACCGTGAATTCATCGAACGCCTGGGAAGACGTTTGCAGGCGGAGCCGGAACTGTTTCGGGATGTATTCTTCAAGGGAGATTTCGGAAGTCTCGGTTCAAAGTCGCTTCAGTTGATCAAGAAGATGGAGGATTTGCAGCGTCTTGACGACACGCTTGCGGAATCGCTTCCGATGATTGAACGATTTGCCCAGGTGACCAACCTGAATGCGATGGTTCGCAGCATCAATCATGAATTTCGATTGTCGGGAAAATCCAAAAACAACGAGGAGACCCGTGTGGAAGATCATCCTCTGGCGAAATCCCTTCCTCTGCTGACATCCCTGCTGAACCAGGCACGCAACAGTTTACTTCAGGCGGAGCCCATGGTGGCTCCCAATGTCAGCAGCCTGATGTTGGGCGGGGTGGGGAGTTCCGGGAGAGAATACCTCCAATTTGACGAAGGTCGGTTGTTCCTGTTGACCGCCCAACCGGTGTCGGATGAATTGGAGAAACCGGCAGTTCGCAGACTGAGGGTTCTGGTGGCTGATATTCGCTCGAAGGTGCCGGGGGTGAATGTCGGGATCACGGGGAAATCGGTGCTCGAATTTGATGAAATGCGCCAGTCCCGACTGGACACCACCAAGGCAACCATTGTTTCCCTGGTAGTGGTCACCTTGATTTTCATATTCGGATACCAGGAAACCGGGCGTCCCATCAAGGCGACCTTGTGCCTTTTGATTGCCTTGGGCTACACCATGGGTTTTACCACGCTTGTCGTGGGGCATCTCAATATCCTGACCATTGCTTTTGTGCCCATGCTGGTTGGTTTGGCCATTGATTTCGGGGTGCATTTGATCACCCGATATGAGGAGGAGTTGCGGCTAGGTCATTCCAATGAAGAAAGCATTCGAAATGCTCTGGTTTACACCGGGATAGGAATCTTTACCGGTTGTTTGACCACGGCGGGCGCTTTTCTGGCGATGGGGATCACCGAATTCAAGGGGATACGGGAAATGGGGATCATTACCGGAGGCGGGATGCTGTTGTCGCTGATTCCCATGATGACGATGTTGCCCGCCTTGTTGCTGAAAGGTCGGCAGAACGTGATCGATCATGATCGTGCCGTGTTTGGTGAAACCAAGCGGGAAAGGCTGGAGCGGATTTGGTTGAGTCGTCCCAAACGAGTTTTGGGGGTTGGATTGGGTTTGTGTGTGCTGGCGGCATTCCAGATTCCGAAGGTATATTTTGACTACAACCTCTTGAATCTTCAGACGCATGGGCTGGAAGCAGTGCAGTTTGAACATAAACTGATCCATTCCGGCGAAAAGTCCGTCTTGTTTGGCGCAGTCATCGCCGATTCCGTGTCGGAAGCGGTGGCAATGGAAGAGCGTGTGAGACAATTGCCTTCGGTAGCCAGTGTGGAATCCATGGCGAGTTATGTCTCGGCAGGAAATCAGGAGAAATTGGCCGTCATCCAATCGATCCGGGAGCGGGCTGCTTCGGTGAATCTGCCTCCAGTTGATCAGGAACCGGTGGATCTCGAAGCCTTGAACCAGGGGGTGTCCTTTTTGTTCAGTTATGTCAAACTGGCCATTCGTTCCATCGAGGAAAAAGGGAAAGGGGAGGCATTGAAACCGAAGCTGATGGAGCTTGCATCATCGATCGGACAATTCCAGCAGATCGTTCGATCATTGCCGGAGTCTGAAGCGCGGGAACGTTTGACAAGGTTCCAGACGGGATTGTTTCTGTCCATTAATGAAATGCTGGATGCCATTGCCCGGCAGGACACGCGGTCCTTACTGTCCCTGGAAGATTTGCCGGATGTATTGAAGCATCGGTTTATCGGGAATGACGGCAGGTTGCTTGTGCAGGTTTATCCCAGGAGCAATGTTTGGGAGCGGGCGCATCAGGAAGTCTTTCTGAAAGAGTTGAGAAGTCTTGATGAGGATGACGACAATGATCCGATCATCACCGGAACCCCTGTCCAGCTCTACGAATACACTGAATTGCTCAAGATCAGCTATCAGGAGGCCGCTTTGTATGCATTGGGAGCGATCGTGCTGCTGGTCCTGGTGCATTTTCGTTCGCTGACCACTGTTTTTCTGGCGTTGGTGCCGGTGTTTGTGGGGAGTATTTGGTTGCTGGGTTTGATGGGGTGGCTTGGGATTCCTTTTAACCCGGCCAATATCATGACCTTACCACTTGTCATCGGGATAGGAGTGACCAATGGCATTCATATCCTGAATCGCTTTCATGAAGAAGCCCATCCGAGCATATTTGCCAAAAGCACCGGCAAGGCGGTGTTGGTCTCGGCGTTGACTACCATGGCCGGGTTTGGGAGTCTGATGCTTGCTCAGCATCAAGGGATTACAAGTTTGGGATATGTCATGTCGATCGGGGTGGCCACTTGCATGTTGGCGGGCCTGGGTTTCCTGCCTTGCCTGTTGATGTTGCGTCACCGTTCGTCGGTATAAAAAAACCCAGCGACAGCATGGCAATACTGTCACTGGGCAGCGAGGAACCGAGGTCTAAATAGCCTCAATTAAGACAATCCCAAGGAACACTCAAAAAGGCTCAAAGTCAATGTTTTTTAAAGGAAAAGGGTTTATTAGTCGGTTAAGTCTTTTCTGTATCGTTAAAGTAAAAGGGTGATCTGGCGGGTTTATGGTAGGATCCTTAACGTTTTCCCCGGATAATCCTCAATTGACGTCTTGAGTATGATGGTTATAATGACTCAAGTGACATCCAAGGGTGGCAAACAGACAAAAGAGAAGTTTCTTGAATTCATTGAAAGCAAGAAGCTGCGGCTGACGTCGCAGCGGATGACGATTATTGATGTCGTCTTCAATACTGAGGAACATTTTACTGCGGAACAACTACTGGAGTGGTCCCGTGCGAAGGATCCCTCCATTTCACGAGCCACCGTGTATCGAACATTGCCCTTATTGACCGAGAGTGGTCTGGTGCATGAAATGGACTTCGGCAAGGATTACAAGTATTACGATCCAAATTACGGAGAACATCCCAATCACCATCATATCATCTGTGAGGATTGCGATCGGATTGTCGAGTTTGAGAGCAAGAAGATTGAGCGACTGGAGGATGAGATCACCCAGAAGCTCGGTTTCGAGATTCGTTCCCAGAACCTCAGGATCACCGCCAACTGTGAATCACTCAAAAAGCATGGAAGTTGCAAGCAGAAGCACAGTTCCCGGTGAACGGTTTTCCCCCCTTTTTAAGTTAAGATAGAGGCAACACATGCAAAACCTACCCGAGGATCAGGTAAACGCCATTGCAACCATCAAACAGGCCTGTCACCGCATTGCCCATGAAATGATGACTCTGCAGCCTGCGATTGCCAAATTGTCCGATGAGAAACTTCGATCGGGATTGTTCGAAACGGTTTACCAGTTGACTGCCAATGTGGAAACCGTCAAAAAGCAGGTCATTCGTCATGAAAAGGGTGATGCCAGCAAGATGCTTTAGTCCATTGATGACGATGTTTCCAAGATTACGATCTCATCCAAACCCGTGCTGACTCCAGGAATAGCCATTCTGTTAATCGCCTTTTTTGCGGTGATGAGTTTCCTGTTTGCTCTGGCGGAGTCGGCCTTGTTTTCCCTGGGCAAATGGCACATGCAGCGCCTCAAGGAAAAGTCCCCCATGGAGGCGGACAGGATCTCCCTGATTTTCAAGCAACCACACGAGGCGCTCGCCACCGTGGTACTGGGCAACATGTTCTTCAATTCCGCCATCTGGGCAACCGGACTCTGGATGGTGCTCAAAGGTATCTGGCAGGCAGGCAGCACCCTGCCGTTGCTGGCGGTCATCATTCTGTTCGGATGCGAGGTCGTGCCGAAGGTGCTGGCGGTTCGGTTGCCTGAGAAATGGGCCATTCGGGTCGTTCAGCCGCTTAGAACGCTCCAAATGGTAACGTATCCTTTGCGACGATTGGCCGATCAACTTGACCAGACTTTGATTCGGAAGTTCACGCCCAAGTCCCTGCGGTCGGCCAATACCCCCACGACCGATTCCGATTACGAAGAGCTTCTTGAAATGGGCTATCAACAAGGAACCCTGGACCAGGAGGAAAAGGAGATCATCCTTGAAATCATCGAACTGGATCAGAAATGCGCGACGGACGTGATGACGCCGCGCAGTCAGGTGGCCTGTCTGCCGTTTGATTTGCCGGTGGAGGAAATGGCCAGGGAAGCTCGCACACATCGCCATCGACGTTTGCCGTTATACAGTGAAACGCCTGACCAGATCGTCGGTATCCTCGACACCCGATCGATGTTGTTGCATCCGGCCGGGGATTTGTTTGAGTTTACGGAATTGCCTTCGCTGGTGCCTGAATCAATGAACCTGCTGGATTTGTTCAAGAGCCTTCAGCGCCAGCTTCGTGGTATGGCGGTGGTGGTGGACGAATTCGGATCCACCGCAGGCATTGTCACCATGGAGGACATCATTGAGGAGATCCTCGGCCCCATCCGAAATGAAGACGAGCCAGAGGAGTTTGACATTGAAGAAATATCGCCCGGACAGTGGCGTGTCAACGGACTGATGGAAATCGACGATTTTCGTGAGCATTACCCGCAATTGAGAGAGGTGCCGGAAGTGGATACCATGGGAGGATTGTTCACCATGCATCTGGGATATGTGCCTGAAGGTGAGGAGTCGGTCACGTTCTCGGGACTTACCATGACAGCCAAAGTGGTCGGTGACCGGCGTGTGAAGGAACTGCTCGTCCAAAAGAAGGCCAAATCCAAGAAACGCAGCAAGGAAGGAAGCAAGCGATGATATCGGTTTTATTGATTCTCGGATTTGTGGCTGGTCTGGCTCTTTCTTTCCTGTTTTCGGGGATGGAATCGGGGATCACCTGCATGGACAAGCTGCGCATCAGGCGTCAGGCCAAAAAAGGAGACCGACATGCCGAAGCACTGCTCCGTTACATGGAGGATGCGGAATATTTCCTCTGGACGATTCTGGTGGGCAACACCCTGGCCAATTTCCTGATTGTCGCCCCGTTGCTGATCGGATTACGGAAAGTGATGCATGGCAATCCGTTGATTCCTGCCTTGATGCTGTTGGTGCTGCTGCTTGTGATTTACACCTTCTGCGATTTGCTGCCCAAAATGCTTTACCGGAAGTATCCCAATCGTCTGACAGTCATTTCTGTGCGTCCTTATCGATTGTTTCACTGGATGCTGAGTCCCTTGGTGGTGATCGTGTCGGGGCTTGCGGACTTGTTGTTGAAGTTCGGAGGCGGGGAAGTGTTGACCGGAAGGATGTTTTCGGATCGCGAGGAAATGAGACGGGTCATGCAGGCCTCGGGGCAGAACCTTTCCAGCGAAGAACGCTCGATGATTGACCGAGTGATGGAACTTCAGAACAACACGCTGAGTCATATGATGATTCCATTGCAGCATGTGGTATCCATCAGCGCGGATTCAACCATAGAGGACGCCATTGCCCAATCCCGTGAGACGCGTTTGTTGCGGATGCCTGTTTTTGATGAGCAGAAAGGGCGCAAGGTGTTTCTGGGGGCATTGAATCTGAAACCCCTGCTTTACGATTGGGAGTCCAAACGTCACGACAAAGTGAGGCACCACTTGACAGGAGTGATGAACTTGCCCGAAGACATGACCGCTGATGACGCGTTGCGCAAAATGCAGGAAGCAGGTCAGCGTGTTGGACTTGTGATGAATGCCCAGAAGAAAGAGGTCGGCTGGGTGAACATACGGGATATTCTGAAAACCGTGTTTGGCGAAGTGCATATTTGAACACCATGGAATCATATCAGGCCATATGGATTCTCCTGCAGGTGGCTTTCGTCTTGTTCCTGGTCATGTTGAATGGTTTTTTTGTGGCCGCGGAATTTGCATTGGTCAAGATTCGCGGATCACAACTGAAGCCTTTGATTCAGGCAGGCAATCGAAAAGCCCGCATGGCACACCAGGTGCTTGAAAACCTGGACTCATCGTTGAGCGCCTGTCAGCTCGGTATAACCCTCGCAAGTTTGGCGTTGGGTTGGGTTGGGGAACCGGTTTTCGGCGCGCTCCTGGAGCCTGTCATGAACGCGGCGAATGTTGAATCTGAACATCTGCAGCATACCCTGTCCTTTTTGTTCGGGTTTTCCGTCATCACCTTCCTTCACATCACTGCGGGAGAACAGGCCCCCAAATTGATGGCGATCCAGCATTCACTGCCGACTTCCTTGTGGGTGGCACGGCCGTTGTGGTTCTTTCTCAAGATTTCCTACCCCTTCATCTGGGCCCTCAACCATGCTTCCAATCGCATGCTGCGTTGGGCGGGCATCGAACACGTCTCGGAACATGATCACATGCATTCCGCCGAGGAACTCAGATTGTTGATTTCCGATTCACACCAAAAGCAGGGCGGGACGGATCTGGAGGAGGAAATCATGTTCAACGCAATGGAACTGCGTGAACGTCTGGTGCGGGAGGTCATGCAACCCAGGCCGGAAATTACCCTCCTGTCCACTGACATGACCTTGCACCGTTGTCTGGAGATTGCCAACAAGGAGCGATACTCCAGGTACCCGCTTTGTCATGCTTCGGATCCCGACCACGCCTTGGGAGTGATTCATTTCAAAGAACTTTATTCCATGCGGGATCGACTTGAAAGCGGTGCTGATTTGAAGCAGATCGCTCGTCGAATCCTGCATCTGTCTGAAACCGCCCGTTTGGAAAAAGCACTGCGCCTGCTGCTGAAGAACAAATTACATCTGGCCATGGTGGTGGACGAGTATGGCACCACGGTTGGTATGATCACTCTTGAAGATATTCTGGAGGAATTGGTCGGTGAAATTCAGGATGAATTCGATCAGGAACAGCCGCTGGTGATTCGTCATGAGGACGGAAGTCTGGATGTGATGGGGCAACTGCCCTTGCATGAATTGTCCGAATGCCTTGGAATCCCCATTCAGGAAGAGGGAATCAACACCGTCAGTGGATGGATCACCCACAAACTTGGAGGATTTCCTCAAACTGGAGATAAGGTGGAAGAACTGGGGCATGTCATGGAAGTTGTCAAAGTTGAGGGGCACTTGATCGAACGACTTCGCGTCACACCAAAGTCCAAGGATGCAGCATAACAGTGGATGCTCATCAATTTCATGAGTAAGGGGATGCTCGTGCCGGATTTGCGATCATTCATTGGATTCGTCAACCTTTGCTTCGCCATCGGCGGTCGTGGATGCTTTCAATTGCTTGAGCATCATGGCGACCCGTTGTGATTCGACGCTTGCCAGATTGAAGGATTCACTCGGATCTTTGGTGATGTTGAACAGCTCGATCTCGTTCGCCGGTTTGCGGTCAGTGACGATGAGTTTCCAATCACCTTGTCGAAGCGATGAGGCGCGCCAGTTTGGTGCGGCACTGTAAATGAAACGGTCTTTGAGGTTGACCGGTTTTCCCCTCAATAATTCAGACAAATCGGTGCCATCCCAGTTCAATCCCGTCTGGGAGACGTAGCCTGCAAGCGCGCAGAAGGTCGGCATCCAATCAGTGATATGAACCGGAGTATTGATTTTGCCGGGTTTAATGTGCCCCGGCCAGGAGACCAATGTGGGCACCCGGGTGCCTCCTTCATAGATCGTTCCTTTTTGTCCCCGGAGCGGAAGATTGTTACCGGGGAGTCTGCCGTTGGGACAACGGTCGTCCGGGTACTTGAGATCGTTGTTTTCCGCCGTGCTTCCCCCGTTGTCGCTTGAGAAAATGAACAAAGTGTTTTCCCGTTTGCCGGCTTGTTCCAAAGCCTTGACAATTTTTCCGACGGAGTCGTCCAGGTGCATGACGCTTGCTGAATAGTGACGACTGACTTCGTCGGTGATGGAGTCTGAAACTTGGTTCAACCATTCAGTCGGCTCCTTCAACGGCAGGTGCACTGCAGTGAAAGGCACATAGAGCAGGAAAGGTGTCTCGTCGCGTTCATGTATCCACCCGACAGCTTCCCGGGTGAGAAGATCAGTGACATGCCCTTCTTCCTCGATGAGTTCGCCGTTACGATGCCAAGTTATGGTGTAGTCTCCTTTTTTGTATCGATGATTCCATGGACTGATCCCTCCGGCGAGTGATCCATAGGCATGGTCGAACCCGTACCGGTTCGGTCCCCATTCCGGTTTTGAACCAAGGTGCCATTTGCCGATCAGGCAGGTGTCATATCCGATCTCTTTAAGCGCTTTCGGCAGAGTGACGGTGTTCCAGGGGAGGCCTCTTGTGTTGATGGGGGTGGTGATATTAAAACGGCTCCAGTAGCGTCCGGTCAGAAAGCCCGAACGCGTCGGGCTGCAAACCGGTGCGACGTAATGCTGTGTTAGTTCGAGTCCCTCGCGCGCAAGCTGGTTCAGATGCGGGGTGGGGGTGATCCCTCCGTGAAACGCCACATCCCCCCAACCCAGGTCGTCGGCCAACACAAAAACAATGTTGGGTTGCGTCGCCTGGAGTGAACTCATAGCAACGATCAGTGTCGAACAAATGATGAGCAGGTTTTTCATGGCTGTTGAATCGTGATGGTTGGTTTTTAACTCAGTTTCAACCAAATCACAACGCTGGATGCAGGCCTGATCAGGACCAAATCTGTCGATCCAGTTCTCTGAATTGAATGGCTTCCATGATGTGATCCGATGCGATGGTTTCCTTTCCAGCAAGATCGGCGATGGTTCGCGCGACCTTGAGGATGCGATCATAGGCCCGGGCGCTGAGTCCGACATGGGACATGGCCTGTTTCATGAGTTCGAGTGATGTGTCATCGAGGATGCAGCATTCCTTCAATGCACGGGGTGTCATGCTGGCATTGCATGGAATGCCGTGCTTTTTCGCAAAGCGTTTCAATTGGATTTCCCGCGCCTGAATGACTCGTTGCCGGATGGTTTCCGAGCTTTCGCCCGACTGCATGCCGGAGATTTTGTCAAAGGGCACGCTGGGGACTTCGATGTGCAAATCGATTCGATCCAACAGCGG
>JAQCFT010000142.1 GCA_027619545.1 Verrucomicrobiota bacterium
GGTTGCTTTCGGTTGTTCGGGTTTCATCAAAAAGGACTGTGACATTGATTTTAACGGTGTTGAGGGTGTGATTTCAAACGACATAAGTTGGTTTTTATCAACTGTCATCCATCCACCGCTTGGTATTGTTTATAACGGTGACGGATCCTGGCCCGAATCAGAATGGTCATGAGATTCAGCCCAAGTGTTAAGGCCAAAAGGACGAGCACCGTGGCGTAAGCTACGGGAGTTGTGTTCTCAACGTCAGGCGATTGTGTGGCAAGAATGTAAATATGATAACCGAGGTCCATGAACTCATCATTCAGTTTCCAGGGATAAGCCGCGGTATAATAAGCCGCCCCCGTGAACAACAAAGGAGCCACCTCCCCCGCCGCCCGGCCAATGGCCAGAATGGCTCCGGTTAAAATCCCGGGCATGGCCTGAGGCAACAGGACCTTGAATAAGGTTTGCAATCGACTCGCTCCCAGCGCGTAGCTCGCGTAACGCAATCCATCCGGCAAAGATTTCAATGCTTCTTCAGTCGTCACAATGACCACGGGCAGCGTCATGATCGCCAGGGTCATGGACGCCCACAGGATAGCAGGTTTCCCCCAAACCGGTTCAGGGTTGTTGGGCGAGAATGCCTCATCCAGTCCAACTCCCATAAACTTGATGAAAAAACCCCATCCGAACAAACCAAAGATAATGGAAGGAACACCCGCCAGATTATTGACCGCGCTATGAATCATGCGGGTCAACAAAGACTGAGGATTGGCATACTCGGTCAGGTACAAAGCAGTGATCACTCCTACAGGCATCACCACTAGGGTCATGAGAAACACCTTGAATACCGTACCGATCATCATGGGAAGCAAACCCAATTGCCCGGATTCGAAGGAATCGGTCCCGATACCCGAAAAAAGAAAGTTCCAGGATAACGCGCTCCAGCCATGGTAGACAATATCCGCCAGAACAGTCAGCAGAATCGCAATCACAAAAAACGTGGCAAGTCCGGTGACCAGGGTCATTCCTCGCGAAACCAGATGCAGTTGCCGTGCCTGTCGGTTACTTGAAGATGTGCCCCATTGGGTGTTGAACTGCGGGCTTGAAACACTCATCCCGCAGCCTCCATTTTGTGTTTCAACCTCTGGATCACCACTCCGGCAATCCAGTTGGAACAAAAAGTGATCACAAACAGCATCACTCCGAGCATGAACAAAATGCGATAATGCGGATCTCCAAAAACGGTTTCGGCCATTTCAGCAGCAATGGTCGCCGTCATGGTTCTTGTGGAATCACCTAGGTTCCAGGACACGATGCTGGCATTGCCGCTGGCCATCAGCACGATCATGGTTTCACCAATCGCCCGCCCGAAGCCAAGAACGATCGCCGCCACAATGCCGGGAAAGGCGGCGGGAATGACGACTTTCCAAGCAGCAAACCAGGGACTGGAGCCCAGGGCCAAAGCCGATTCGGAATAATGTCGTGGCACACTCGACAAGGCGTCTTCCGAAATGGAAAAGATAATTGGGATCACAGCCAATCCCAGCGCGATCCCTGCCACCGAGGCATTCAACTGCGTCTGAACGCCGAACACCCTGTCCAAAAACCCAGCCAGCACCATGAGGGCAAAAAAACCAAGCACCACGGAAGGAATCCCCGCCAGCAACTCAATGGATGGCTTGATCCATTCACGAAACCGGGACGGACACAACTGCGACACAAAAACAGCCGCCCCCAATGCCAAGGGAGTCGCAAACAAAAGCGCAACCAAAGTGGTTTTCAAACTGCCAATCAACAAGGGAATCAGGTTGAACTTGGGCACGGAAGAAACCGGCTGCCAGATATACCCCGGCTGCTCGTAACCGGTCCACTGATACGGAAAGATCATGTGCTCCCAACTGGCGGTATTGAGACCGGCCTGAGGATCGGTGGCCATATCCTGCGCAGCCTGGTATTTCACTTCCATCATCAAGCGCAATGCATCCTGATCCAGACGACGATATTGTTCATTCGTCAGTTCCAGATACTCTTTCACGTCGCCCGGATTCATTCGCTCGAGTTGGTCGGGTGAGAGAATTTCACCACCTTTGGAAGTATCCACATGTCCAAGAAAAACCGGAAGCGCTTCCTTCACCACAAACAGGAAAATGAGAAAAATAAAGATGGTGGCCGATGAAGCAATTCCGGCCATGCCCAGCTCAAACAGTTTGTCCATACGATGACGTGATCCACCTTGTTGGATGGAGGTCCATGCGCCATTTGAATGTTGTATGGTTGAAGACATACGATGCGGATAACAAGAACCTCCTGCAGGTTCACCCTGAGAACACCAAGCCAAAGCTCATTCCAAACACTTGTGGCAAAAACACCGTGCATCGAAAGGAAAACATGGGGCTTATTCCTGGTCTAAAATTTTCGAGCTCGCCAATTCGGCAGGCTCCAGACAACAATCCTCCAAGTCGGAGATCTGCGCCGTCTCCGGTAGCGGAAAGTAGCCCGATCCCTCGGCAAGAGACTGAGCCACGGGGCTTCGGATCCATTTGAGATAATCTCCCAGCATGCCTTTGTCCATTGCCGGATTCACGTAATGAAACAGGTGACGCCAAATGGGGTAATCTCCCTGTTGCACAGAGTTGGCGTTCGGTAAAATAGCAGGACCATCGACGGTCGCCTTCAACGCAAGTGTCTTGACAACGGACCCGAAGACCGCTCCCCCGTAACCGATCCCCCCGGCGTCCTTTGCCACGGCCTGCATGACGGCAGACGTTCCGGGCATGGATAAGGTGGCTGGTGAAAAGTCCTCATGTTGCATAACCGATGATTTGAAAAACTCATAGGTGCCCGAACTGTTTTCCCGGCTGTAAAGCACGATGTCGAGGTCCATGCCCCCCACTTGCCGCCAGTTGGTAATACGCCCCGTGTAAATATCTTTTAGTGTCTTCAAATCCAGATCACGGATTGGGTTGTCCGGATGAACATAAACGGCGATGGCATCCAGGCACACCTTGTATTCAGTGGGAGCCGCGGAAAAAGCCTTGATACAGGACAGGATTTCCTTGGATTTGATGGGACGGGAGGCGGCACAAAGATCCGTGGTATTGTTTTGAAGAGCAGCAAAACCGATCCCGGAACCGCCACCGGAAATTTGGAACGCTACGTCGGAATGGCGTTTGGAAAATTCATGCACCCACTTTTGAGTGAGGAGCAGCATGGTATCGGATCCTTTGATGGAAATGGAATCAGTCGCCGCAAAGGCAGCTTGATTGTTTGTCAAAAACAACAACCAAACGACACAAAACCACCCCCATCTCCCATGTATGGACCTACTCAACATTGGTTAAACTCGTGCAATCGAAGGGTAAGAATCCCAGACCAGCAAAGCGTTTTCGTGACGGAATTGTTACAGAACAGTTACATCTGATCTTGGTCGGCATCTGAGGCAAATTGAACAGAATCGCTTCCTTGCTGTTTCCTCAGCTCTTCTTTGCGGGCAGCGGAGGCTTGGTTTAATAGTTCCTCCTGCTGATCTGCCTTCCTTTTCATCAAGAACCGGACATAAAGATTGATCGCCAACCCGACAAAAACTCCGATGATGCCCGCGATTGAAATCAATTTGGTCACAAACCCTGCTGCGGTTGCAGCGATCAAGGCAGAAAAAAACCAGCAAAAAACAACCCAGATCGTACGCCCCATTTTTAAAGCTGCATCTCCACGGGCGAAAATCTTATCAGCCCAACCTGTGGAGATAACGGCTGCAAAAGCCACATAAGTAGTGGAGACAGGCAAGCCCATGCCAGAAGCGAAAGCGATGACGCTTCCTGTCACTGAAGTGATGACGGCAGCGCGCAATGCATCATAATGTTGAAGTTTATTTTTCGATGTTTTTTTAGGAGTCGGAGCCAATGCCTGTTCCTGCCCCGATTTAGGGACCACCCATCGCGCCACAGCGATACACCATTGGGGTGCATACAATTTCACAAGGTCTCCTTGGCTTCCCGTATTGACTTCAGCACGTGTAACACGCTGAGCGGTCTTGCTGGACATCCCCATGAACAGAAGCACCCCACAACCAAACAACCAATACCAGGCGACATTGACTTTCGACGCAATCGTACCGTGTTTCAAAATCATCATGATGGCCAATCCGGGAGAGGCGCAGTTGGCCAGGTCATTTTGACCAAAAGCAACAGCTGTCGCGATCATACCCAAAACTGCCATGCCCCCGAACAAATTACGATGAATCCGTTGGCCAAGCACTTTCATGAGGAAGAACGTAAACAACGATAATGCCCCCCAAATGATAATGAGAGCCATGGGAGCCCCAAACTGGTCGAAGGTGTGGGACTTTATGAGTTTCACCCAGGCGACATTTTTCATCCCCTTCATCACCAGAAAATAGACCAATCCGGTCATCAGTGCCCCGGCCATCCAGGGACCATGAAGTCCGACCACCTTTGTATCTTCGCAGTCGTCCCTTACTACACCTCGGAACATACGTTGCACCAAGAACCCTGCAATACCGCTGACGATGATGGAGCAGATAATTCCAAGGATGACCTGACTTTTATCCCAGTGAATAGCTTCCATCCCCCCCATTGCCAGCCCCCCGCCAAGCAAGGCAAAAACCAGACAAGCGGTCGTGGAAACGGGCATACCAAATGCCGAGAATGAAAATAGCAGCACTGTATTGGTGATATAAACAGCTATGTAAACATACATGGCCGACTGCAAATCTCCCAATGCCCCCGGATCAAAGATACCTTTTCGCGCCGTTTCCATCACAGGTGACGAAGCCATGGCGCCAATCACAACTGCAATCCCGGCAAGCCATACCGCTTTATTGCGGGGCATGACTCTGGCCCCAAACACCGCATTCACAATATTGGCGGCATCATTTCGCCCCACCTCTATAGTGTTCCAGATAAGCATGATCAGCGCTATCACGCCGATAACGTAATGAAATGCAGTTAATTCCATAAATAATTTACGTCCAAATTCACAACACGAACGTGCTGCACTGGTTCAAAAAACACCCAAAGAAACCTAAAGATTGCCTTCAACACAAGGAAAAGGTCGAGGCTGATGGAAAGAATTCCAGACACAGTCACCTTCAACCAATGGCAAGGTGATTGTTGGAAGGTGGTTTTCATGAGGTTTTGGTTCAAAAATCGTAAGACAGGGACATTCCAAAGGATCGCCCTCGTTTATAGGACGAATAGATATATTCTTGAGCGTTATACTCTTGAGTAATGTCCACTGTCGGATCAAGCAGGTTCTTGGCAGAAAGTTTCAACTTCCAGTGATCGGTCAACTGCTGAGAAACAGTCATATCAAGAGTGCCCACAGGCCGTTCAAAGGCATTCGGACGAGCGGGAGAGCTGCTGCCAACAACCGCCAGGCGGGGACCAAAGACATTGTAAAACAAACTCACAATGGTGCCGCTGCGATCGTTGTTATAGGTCACGTCAAAGTTAAAGATGTATGGGGATTGCCCGGCCAACTGGCGTGTTTCGTTCCGACCGAATTCGTATTCAAATGGTGTCACGTTCACTTCCGAAACGACGTAAGTAAAATTGCCACCCACAGTAAAATCCCTCAGGTTTTCCGACAATCGTTCCAGACTTTTCCTCGCTTCCAACTCCAAACCATAAACCGTCGCTTGATCCCGGTTCTGATATTGAACCTGTCGATTGGCGGTCACGAATTGTTTTTCAATTGGAGAGGTCAAGGTCTTGTAGAACAAACTGGCGGCCAGCACTTCGTTTGGCTGCGGGAACCATTCCCAACGGAAATCGTAGTTGTTGATGGATGTGATATCCAGGTCCGGATTTCCAATCAGGATATCCCCCCCCATGAAATCAAACACCGGCACCAGGGCAATTTCCCGAAAGGTGGGGCGGGCCAGGGTTTTGCCGTAGGCCAGTCGCAGGTTCATGTTCTCCTTCAATTCATAGACCGAGCTTGCAGCGGGCAGAATGGCCGATTCATTAACAGATGAATTTCCGGTGCGTTCCCCGGAATTGACCACCGACAAATCCGTCGTTTCGTAACGGGCACCGGTCGTGATCTTGAATCGTTCCACAACCGGAATGTCGATCATGCTGTAAAGTGCATGAATATTTTGATCTCCAGTGTAGTTGTTGAAAGGCAGTTCCTGGATGTACTTGTTAAAACGATAGGTTCCGCGTCCGGTCGCCTCATAAGTCACATTGGATGGATCCAAAAAGGAATCGGGATCGCCCGTTTGAACCAGATCATTCCAACGTGGATTGGAACTCGTGTTGTAGGCAAAACGTCGCTCTTCGTAGGTTCGTTGCGTGGCGGAATAATAGGCTCCGAACTTGAGCTGACTTTCCAGTCCGGACCAAACGCTGAATGGAATGGCATTGTCCAGTTTCAGGTTTTGATTATTTTCCAGCAATTCGCGGAAATAACGGGTCGGAGCATCGTAACCGGAAAGCGCAATGTTGACGCGTCCGGTATCGGCGCGGTCGTAAGAGAAAAAGCGCAGGTCCGGTTCATCCTGAGTCGTCGAAGAAAGCGCCGCGATCCAATCCGTTTTCAGATCAAGCAGCTCGGGGAATTCATGCGTGCCTTTTAATTGAAACGAGCGCAGTTCACGAACAATGTAATGCAGTGTACTGGTTTCGAAGGTGCTGTCTTCAAATCCCTGCAAAAAGCCCGACTGCAAGCGCGCTTCATCCTCACTGCTGTGATTGAACAGAAAATTGAAACCAATTTCGTGATTCTCGGACAACTTATAAGCCAAAGTCGCCAGGCCGCCCCAACTCACCTCCTCGATACCACGCGTATCGTTCAGCAACAAATCCGTCTCGACCGAGTCACCACTCAGTTTGTGTCGACCGGTGGTTCCGTCCTTGTAAAATGAGTAGTCACGGTCGTAATTCAGTCCAAACAAAAAACCAAGATCCCGGTCCGCGACCTTCTTGGTATCCCCGACCGAAGCATTGAAACCATGATCCAGTCCCGAAGTCCCCCGAGTGGGACGCATCACCGGTTCAAACAAAGAAGTCAAAGCGATCAACTTTTCCGCCGCGGCTGTCCGCGAGGCATCCGTACGCCCACCCCCGGATCGGGTGTCATTGATCAGATCCTGACTATTGATGCCTCCGGCTTCCCATTCCGCAGGCAACTCACGGGTACCATCCTGCATCCCCAACCAATCGAGGTTACCACCCGGGTAAGTCAGGAAGTCGTCCTTCATGCTCGACTGAGTATTATAAGTCGTGCTGAAACCAACCTGTGCATTGAATTTTTCGGGAAATGATTTGGTAATGATGTCAACCGAACCTCCACTGAACCCGCCCGGGCGATCAGGAGTAAACGTTTTGGATGTAACCACACTTTGAATGGCGTTCGCCGGGAAGATATCCATTTGCACGGCCCGTTTGTCGGGGTCCGCGCTGGGCACTTCGGCGCCGTTCAAGGTGGTGTTGGAGTAACGTTCACCCAGACCACGTATAAAAACATATTTGCCACCGACCACCGAAGCACCGGTGACCTTGGTCATGATGTCGGCCGCATTGCCAGCCCCCGCCCGACTGAAGAAGTCAGAACCGATCGCATCGGTCAAAGCAGCGGAATCCTGACGTTCACTCAACAGCGCCACACTTTGATCCAGTTGCGGATCGGTAATCACATCAAACGGCTCGAGTTCATAGAACTCGGGTTTCATTTCCAGATTGACGGTTGAAAGCTGAGCGGCAATGACGCGCACATCCGCTACGGTTGCGCGGGTGTAGCCAGATTTGTTGAAGATCAAGATGTGATTACCCTGCGGTACTCCCTTCAAGTGATACTGCCCACTTATATCAGTACTCGCGCCTAAGGTTGTACCTCGAACGGTCACATTTACCCCGGGCAACGGAATACCTTCCCATGAATCTGTAATGCTCCCTTGAACCGTCCCGGTCACATCCTCCTGCGCATAACCGGGAAAGCAACCCGCGATCAAACAGGCGATATAAATCACCGGTTTGCTTCGAAAGAAGGATCTTTTTCGTGTGCTGTTTTTAAAAAATCGCATGGAATCAGTTTCGGGAACTACCCGGTTCTGGATTTCAAAGACTCACCGGCATTACTTGGATGCGGCACTGGCAACCCGTTGGACACTGTCCAGATACTTTTGAACATTGTCTCTGGGGTTGCTTTTCTGGGCTCTTTCGAGCAAATCGATGGCCTTGGTGTATTCTTGGGAACGCACCAGGATTTGAGCGTGTTTCAACCAGGCATCAGCTTCAAACCCGGATACCTTCGATGCCATTTCATAACGGAAAACTGCCTTCTCCTGATCTCCGTTCTGTGAATAAAAATCTCCAGCCATCAATAACGCTTCACCATCCAACGGATTTTTTTCGATGATTTGTTCCAACACAGCCAGTGCCTCCTGGCCGTTCCCGTTGGCAATCGCCACTTTGGATTCCATTTTGAGTAGCTTGAAAGTTTCCTCTTCGGTCATCGTGGTCCCGTGTGCGGTCCGGATTTTGGCGAACAACCTTGAGGCTTCTTCCCATTCACCGCGACTGACCATGATATCGGCGGCACGCAAGGAACGTTGGACATCTCCGTTCCCATCCATTTCAATCGCCTCCAAATACACGTCCAGAGCAAGATCCTTGGCTTCTTTCATCATGTAGACATCGCCTAGCAACATCAGGTTTTGCAGAGTGGCATGACCGCTCTTGCGGAGGATTTCAAAATTTACAGCGGCCTTGTCCATCTCTTCCATCTGAAGATAAACGTTAGCCTGCAACCCCCAAAGCGAAGTGCTCTGAGGCTGTTCTTCCAAAATGTCGTCCAATAGTCGAACAGCGTCCTTAAGTTCCTCATTCGCGATCTTGCACTTGATCATTCCGAGTTTCCAATCCTGATTCTCAGCATCCAACAACATGGCGTTCTGATAGGCGATTACGGCAGATTGATATTTCTCGGTATTGAGATAACAGAACCCAAGCAAACCATATACGGTCCCATCAGCTCCTCCCAGGTTGATGGTTGTGGTCAGATGGTTAACAGCGTCCGCATAACGTCCCTCGCGCACCAGAACAATACCCATATTCTTGTGGGCACGTAGAAAGTCCGGAAACTTACTTAGGGCTACCGTAAAATTTTGAATGGCTGCGTCATGGTTTCCTTCCTGAAAATTAAGTGAACCGAGAGTGTAACTCAGCAAAGCACTGGATGTGGTAGTAATCTTCGAGGAAAGTTGCTTAATGGCCTGCTTTGGATCATCACGAATCACATCTCCCAACTGGCTGTAAAAGATCTGTTCTTCCGGATTTTCAAACCGAGGTTCCACAGCGCTGTTAACACCGTAGGAACCAAGAAACCTTCGCTGAAAGGTGGGATCATTCCAAAAGGACTCGCTGAGCTCCGTGTCAATGAAAGACGCCGCATTGACCTGCCCGGCGGCGAAAGGAACCAGACTGGCAGCTCCGAAGGCTAAACCGAGCGTAATGTGTTTGAATAACTTCATTCCAAATGATTTATTGATTGATGCGAAATACAATTTGCTGACGAACATAGGTTCTCACGGCCTGTCCATCACGAGTTCCAGGTTTGAAACGCCAGCGAGAAAGAGCTTTCAAAGCTGGTGCTTCGAATCCCGGATGACTTGAACTTTCAACTCTGGGATCTGACACTCGACCGTTTTCATCCAGGATAAACAACAGCACGACATTCCCTTCAACTTTTGCTTTCAACAGTTCTGGAGGATGGCGAGGAGCCACCTGAGCGATGGGCTGAGGACGTTGATCCAGATCAGCGAGATCAAAAATGGCGACATCCTCCAAAGCTCCTTCATCTCCCATACCTAGTCCACCACCGAGAACCCCACCAGTTCCAACCGACAGGTCAAGATCCAGATCTCCCAGAGACATCTGCCGAGGTGTATCGGATAATTCAGGTGGAGGTGGCTCATCCGGCGTATCCGGAGGAGGAGGTGGTTCGACTTCCGCGGCCTGAGGAGGAGGAGGAGGCGCGGCCGTATCGATTTGTGAGAGATCGTACTTCTTTTGAACGCCACTGGAAATCATCTGAGTCAATGGCAGAACGAGGAATACTCCCAGTGTGATGGCAATGGCCCCGAGCAACACAAACGTAACATTGGTCTTTGTGGTTGGGGGTTCGTAAACGTGGCGCATGAGAATGGATTCAACTTTCGATCGTACTGACAAAGCGACCTAGTTATTGCGTTCTGAAGCAAGGCTGACGTTCTTTGCTCCCCCGAGTTTGGCCTCATCGATCACCCGAACAATGAGTCCATAACTGGCATTTTCATCTCCCTGGATAATGACCGGCATGTCATCGACCTGAGTCAGACGCTTGACAAGAGGACGGACTCCGGCGATGCCTATCTCACGTCCGCCGTAAACAACCTGCCCCTTGCTGGTCACGGCTAACAAAACACTGTTCTTTTCCAGCGAAATGGCAGAAGCCGATTGGGGTTTGTCCACTTCCACTCCCGTTTCCTCAACAAATACGGTTGTGACGATGAAGAAGATCAAAAGAATGAACACCATATCGATCAATGGAGACACATTGATCTCGGAGACTTCCTCGACTTCGTTGATGCTTCGGCGTGCTCTCATGCGGGATTCAGGGCGCTTCTTTCGCAGGTTAAGCCAGTTTGCTGACGTGTGGTGGCAGTGATGTATTTCTTACGCACAAATTCACCCCCATGTTTTTTATACTGCTGAACGGTGAAACTCTCCAGTTTGGCGAGGAATGCGTCATATTCGTCTCGTTTTCGCTTCAACAAATGCACCATCAACAAACCCGGCAATGCAATACAAAGACCCACTTCAGGTGGGAAAAGGGCTGCAGAAATACCAGCTGCCATCATCTCCGCCATTTCACCGCCGCCTGCGCCAATAGATTGGAAGGTCATCAACATGCCCATGACTGTTCCCAAAAGTCCAATCAAAGGAGCAGCCGTAACAAGGATGTTGATAAAGGTGATATTGCGGTCAATGAACGGCATTTTGGAGACCATGACCTCAGCAAAACGACTATGGATTTCGTCCACGCTCCCCACTTCGTCTTGAGTGTAACGTATGATCTCACCAATTTCACCCTTGCCGCTTTCCGGACTCTTTAACCACCTCATCCATTCGGCTTCGCTGATTTTATGGAAATCGCGACTGGAGAAATAAAGAAACATGCGGACAGCTGCACTGTAAGTCATCAGACCTAGTACCGCCAATGGAACCATGGTCCAGCCACCAGCCGTCCAAATGTTCCAAACGCGTTCGATAAATGTGTTCATCATATTTATGTTTTTTAAATGAAGTTTATACCCCTATTTCTCTGCGGCTGAAGCATCTTTGACGTTCTCTGGAAGGCCATTGATGAATCCTACTGAAATCTGTTCCATGGTCCCCAACACACCTTTCACTTTGCGGGTCACAAAAGCGTGACAGATCAAGGCTGGAACCGCTACCACCAAACCGAATTTGGTAGTAATCAGCGCTTCCGAAATACCGCCCGACAACATACGTGGATCGCCGGTCCCGAAAACTGTAATCATATTGAACGTGTTAATCATACCGGTCACCGTTCCAAGCAGTCCCAGCAGAGGTG
>JAQCFT010000143.1 GCA_027619545.1 Verrucomicrobiota bacterium
TAATAATAAATAGTTTAATGGTACTCCCGCCGGGACTCGAACCCAGATCGACGGTTTAGGAAACCGCAGTTCTATCCAGTTGAACTACAGGAGCGCGTAGGGATGGATTATTTAGCATGGCTTTTTGGGTTTGCGAAGCCAAAAAGTTGGGGCTGGTTTTTCCCTTCGGTTGTCGTGCTACCTTGATTTTTTGTTTTGGCTCAGGGTTTTGATTTGGCGGATCAGGATGGGGTAGGCGGGGTCGGTCATGTTGTGGCCATAGCCTTGGAGTTCGTAGAGGATGGTTTTTTTGTGGCCGGCTACTTTCATCATGCGCATCATGTAGGCGTTTTCTTCGTAGCGACCGAGCATTTCCAGTTCGCGATCTCCGGTGATCAGGACCAGTGGGGGCGCGTCGGAGCGGACGTGATAAAGGGGTGCCATTTCATCGATGATGGGGCGTTCGCCGGGTATGCCTCTCTCTTCGCGCACTGTGAAGTGGGTGATGGTGTGTCCGCTGAAGGGGATGAGTCCAGCAATGTCATTGGCGTCGATTTCGTGCGTTGCCAGCCATTGTTTATCCAGTCCCACCATGGAGGCAAGATAGCCTCCTGCTGAGTGGCCTGATATAAAAATGAGTTCCTTTGAGCCGCCATGGGCTTCTATGTTGTGGAAGGTCCAGGCAACCGCCGCTGCCGCGTCTTTTATGTAAACGGGACTTTTGACCTTTGGAAACAGTCGGTAGTTGGGGGCCACAATGATGATCTGCTGGTTCTTGAGTCTGCTCGGGAGTTCTTTGTTTCCTCCGCTCAGCCCGCCTCCGTGGAACCAGACCACGGTTGGAAGGTTTTTTGCTCCGGTCGGCACGTATATGTCCAGTTTGCATCGCTCGGCTGTGTAATCATCATAGCCTGGTTGGTCTGGGGAGTGGTATCCGATGTCTGTTAATACATTGCCTTTCAGTTCGTTAGATGGAGATGCCGCTTGGGTTCGGAATTCCATGGCCAAACATGCAACCATGGCGGTCAAACTGAGGTATCGCGGTAGCCATTTTATTGTTTGTTTCATTATTGACTGATCTGTTCGGTTTTCGCAGTTACGATATTAATGGGTGATGACGCCGCCTTCGCCCGGTGTTTCCTGATAGTTTAGAAAGGCCAGGTAGGCCATCATCATGCACAGAAATACACGCTGATTGTTCAGTGCCCAAATGGCGGCCAAGCCAGCACAGACAACGCCTACCCATCGGGTGATTTCGCGTCTGGATGGGCCCATGAAATCGCGGAAGATCTGGCCGCCGTCAAGGGGCTGAATGGGGAGTAAGTTCAGAATGGTCCAAAAGATGTTGATATAGACCATGATTCCGAACAGTTGTCCTAATTGAATGGATAGTTTGGCGACTATGGGGAATAGAAGGAAGGAAATCAATGCCAGCAGCATGCTGGTCAATGGTCCTGCGAAACTGACAAACATGCTTTGATTGCGGTTAAACCGTGCTCCCGGCAGGGTGGTGACTCCTCCAAATCCGTGAAGGTAGATGGATGGATAAGCTCCGTATTTGCGGCCGGCTACCGCGTGTCCCAGTTCGTGGGCTACGATGGATATGAAGGCGGCGGCCACGAACAGGAGAGGGAAGACAAACTGTGCCGAGTGTTGGGCGCTTGCGCCGCCGCCCAACAGGAACATTGTTAGCCAAAACCACCAGTGGACCGCCACTGGGAATCCCATGAATTGAAATTTCCACATAAAGAACTCATAGCATAGCCTTTTAAAGTAAAAGTCGCAACTCATCGTCTGGGGGGCCACTTTCTGGCGAAAGCGGCTACTTGGGGGGAGTGCTTTCTGGTGGAGGCGGCTGCTTTTGTTGGGATGTCCCGAGTAAGTCGGGATTGCGTGTCCGCCACAGTGTGCGCATTTTGCTTTAAGGTCTCCGGAAACTTATACGCACTCACGGACCCGCCGCAGCGGTTCCTTACCTGTTCGATTTTCCACCTCCTGATTTGAATGATGCTCGCCACCTTTTGGCAAAGGCGGCTACTTGAACGTGGTGTTTACTTGAGCGTGGTGTTGTCGAAGGGTGGTTTCAAATGTTGGTGTTTTTTACTTTTTTGGTTGTTTTTGATTGGTATGGAAAGGGTTGCTATGGTTTTGTGGGGGCGAATGCTTTGGTGGCGGCGGCTGTTTGGGGGGGGATGATGTTGGAGCTGAGTCCCGATGTGGGTTGACTTTTTGTGGTTTTTGCGTTGAATCGGTTGCTCGGGTCAGTTGCCCGCGTTGATATCCTTCCATGACAAACCAAGAATCACTTACATGTCGTGAACGTTTTGTTCGGGCTTGCCGCTGCGAGTCGGTTGACCGGCCTCCTATTTGGATGATGCGGCAGGCCGGCAGGGCTTTGCCTGAGTACCGTGCCGTCAAGGAGAAGCATTCATTTGTTGAAATTGTTCAGACGCCGGAGCTTGCGACAGAAGTCACTTTGCAGCCCATCCGGCGTTTTGGTTTTGATGCTGCCATTTTGTTCAGCGACATTCTCGTGGTCTGCGAAGCCATGGGCCAGAGTTATTCCTTCCGTGAGACGGGTGGAATAGAGATGGCATTTCCTGTGCAAAACGCAGGGGATGTGGATCGTCTGGAGGTTCAGGGTGCGGTGGAACGTTTGGATTACGTTAATCAAGCGGTTCGGATGATCCGGCGCGAATTGGATCCTCAGACCGCGCTCATAGGGTTTAGTGGTTCTCCCTGGACTTTGGCCAATTTCATGATGGAAGGGGGCAGTTCCCGGGAGTTTGTCCAGGCCAAAAAGGCCATGTATGCACAGCCTGAATTGTTTGAGAGCCTCTGTCGCAAACTGACCGATGTGATTGTGGATTACCTCAACATGCAGATCCGTGCGGGGGTGGACGCGGTTCAGATTTTTGATACCTCGGGTGGAACCTTGGCTGGAAACCAAGTGGAACAAGGTTCATTGCGTTGGATTCGTGAAATTGTTTCGAAACTGGACAAATCGGTACCTGCCATTGTGTTTTCCAAAGGGACGCGCAATTGGGAATCCCTGGTGCTTACCGGCGCCAATATTTTGGGCGTCGATTGGACGGAGCGTCTGTCTGAAGTTGCCTCCAGTCTTCCGAAGCAGGTGGGGGTGCAGGGAAATCTTGATCCGGCGGTGCTTGAAGCATCGCCAGAGGTTGCTATTCGTGAAACAAACCGTATTCTGGAGGAAATGAAAGATCGTAGCGGATTCATATTCAATCTGGGGCATGGAGTGCGCCCTTCCTCACAAGTCGAGCTCATGCAAGCAGTCGTTGAAACCGTTCAAGCCTCCGCCTCGAATACACGTTCGGCATGAAAGTAGATCTCGATCTGATTCGGAAGTACAACGTTCCCGGGCCGCGATATACATCGTACCCGCCCGCCACGCATTTTACGGATGAAGTGGACAAGGACGCGTTGATGGAAAGCATCCGTCGCAACAACGAAACGCAGCGTGATCTTTCACTCTATTACCATTTACCGTTTTGCGAGTCTTTGTGTTGGTTTTGCGGTTGCACAACTGTGATTACCACGGATCACTCCCGGAGTGAGGGTTATCTCAAGCTGATTGATCGTGAGATGGACCTGATGAAGGAGCATCTCAACTCAAAGCGAAAGGTGGTCCAGGTGCATTTGGGGGGAGGCACACCTACCTTTTTACACCCCGACGAGATTCGAAGATTGGGAGATAACATTCGAAAACGCTTCACCATCTCCGACAAAGTGGAAGCCGGAGCCGAGATTGATCCTAGACGCATTACACGCGATACGATCGAGGCGTTGAAGGAAGCCGGATTCAATCGCGCCTCCATGGGTGTTCAGGATCACAATCCTGAGGTTCAGAAAGCGGTTCATCGCATTCAGCCTTATGAGATGACCAAGCAGGCGATCGATTGGCTGCGTGAGTGTGATTTTCAGTCCTTGAATGTGGATTTGATATACGGGTTGCCTCACCAGACCGTTGCATCCTTTGAAAAGACATTGGAAGACACCTTGAAGTTGCAGCCGGATCGATTGGCGGTTTTCAGTTACGCTCATGTACCCTGGATCAAACCCGCTCAGAAAATCCTTCAGGATCGGATGGAACTTCCGACTCCGGAAACCAAACTTCAGTTGCTCAAGCTGACCATTGAAAAACTGACAGCGGAGGGTTATGCCTACATTGGCATGGACCACTTTGCCAAGGAAAACGATGAGTTGAGAATCGCCCAGCGCAACAAGACGCTTCAGCGCAATTTCCAAGGTTACAGCACACGTGGAGGGGTGGACATATATGCGTTTGGCATGTCATCCATTTCTCAGTCTCAGGATGCGTATTGGCAGAATTTAAAGGAACTGCCCGAATACACCGCTTCGGTCGAGGCTGGAAATCTGCCGATTCACCGAGGTTACATTCTGACACCTGAAGATCACCTGCGACGACGCACCATCATGCGGCTCATGTGTGATCTTGAGCTGGATTACGCGCACATGTCGGAGTTGTTGGATCTTGATTTTTCTTCGCATTATGAGCAGGAACTCGCTTCATTGGAGGATATGGAAGCGGACGGGCTGATTGAAAAGACCTCATCCGGTCTGGTGGTGACAGAGTTGGGGAGGTTGTTGATTCGCAATATTGCCATGCGGTTTGATGCCTATCAGGCCGAGCGCAAAGAAGGTCGTTTTTCCAAAACCATTTGAACAAGGTCATGGGCAACCAGCAAAAATCCATTGCCATCATCGGAGCGGGCGTGACGGGGCTGGCAGCGGCGCATCGTCTTCGGGCGCTGGGACATCAGGCGAGTATTTTTGAATCTTCCAATCGCATCGGCGGCGTTATCGAAACCGTTCGCCAGGATGGATACCTTGCCGAATGCGGTCCCAACACGCTGCTGGAGACGAGTCCAAGGATTGGTGAATTGATCCGCGAACTGGGTCTGGAAGACCGAAAGCGATATGCCAATCCGGAGATGAAAAACCGATACATCGTGAAAGGCGCCAAGCCTGTTGCGATGCCGCTTTCGCCCGGGCAATTCCTCACTACCAAACTCTTCTCGCTGAGCACGAAACTTGGCCTGCTCAAGGAACCATTCATTCCGCGATGCCCTGCGGATAAAGAGGAGAGTCTGGCTGAGTTTGTCTTCCGCCGATTGGGGAGGGAGTTTCTGGATTATGCGATCAACCCGTTTGTCGCCGGGGTGTATGCCGGGGATCCGGAAAGACTTTCCGTTCAACATGCTTTCCCCAAGTTATACGCGCTGGAACAAAAGTATGGTTCCATGATAAAGGGTCAGATTCTTGGGGCGCGCGAGCGTAAGAAGCGAGGGACGGTATCCAAGGACAAAGCCAAGATGGTTTCCTTTGATCATGGGCTGCAGGTGTTGATTGACGGGCTTGGGCAATCTGTGGAGAGTTCGCTTTGCCTGTCATCGTCCGTGCATGGTGTTGAGCGGTCAGGAAATCATCAATGGAAAATTTTGGGACCGGATGGTTCCAAGTCTTTCGATGCCGTCTTGCCTGCCCTGCCCACTTACAAGATGACGGATCTCACGTTCAAGGATGTGTCGACGATCGATCTTTCGCAGTTGAGGGAAATCATCTATCCACCGGTGGCCAGTATTGTCATGGGTTTCAAAAGGGATCAGATCGCTCATCCTCTCGATGGATTTGGCATGCTCGTTCCCGAGGTGGAGAAGCGGAATGCCTTGGGGACCATTTTTACCTCCTCCCTGTTTGCGGGGAGAGCTCCCGAAGGACATGTCACTTTGACCAGCTACATTGGTGGCATGCGCGCTCCTCATAATGCGCTTTTGCCCGAGGAGGAAATCGATCGGCTTGTCCTGGAGGATCTGGAAGTTCTACTTGGTTTGAAGGGCAAGCCCGCTTTTGTCAATCGACGTGTCTATCGTCACGCCATTCCACAATACGTGGTGGGTTATGGTAAACACAAAGATCTGTTTGATCGATTGGAGAAAGATCACAGTGGTTTGTTTTTTGCGGGGCACTATCGCAACGGAATTTCCCTCAGTGATTCGCTGTTGGCTGGAATGGATGTGGCTGAGCGCATCGATCAATTTCTAAATAAATCATGAGTAAAAAGGGTGTCTTATTGGTGAACTTGGGGTCGCCCGATTCCACTTCTGTTTCCGACGTTCGCAAGTATTTGCGGGAATTTTTAATGGACGGGCGCGTTCTCGATGCGCCCTGGCCGATTCGTTGGTTTGTGGTCAATGTGTTGATCCTGCCCAAACGTCCGAAGGAATCCGCCGAAGCTTACGAAAGTGTCTGGACCAAGGATGGCTCGCCTTTGGTGGTGACCAGCCGGAAGGTGCAGGCCTTGTTGCAGGAAAAGTTGGAGGAGCCTGTGGAATTGGCCATGCGCTATCAGAACCCTTCCATCGAATCCGCGCTTGCCAAGTTGGGCGATCAGGGGGTGACGGATCTGTTCATGATTCCATTGTTTCCGCACTACGCCATGAGCAGCTTTGAGACAGCCGTCGAACGCGTAAAGGAATTGGTGGCTCAGAATCATCCTGGTATGCGTTTGACGACGCAGCCTCCTTATTTTGAGGATGCGGATTATGTGGATGCATTGGTCGAATCCATCAGGCCACATCTGAAAGAGCCTTTTGACAAATTGCTGTTCAGTTACCACGGGATACCCGAGCGGCATCTGCGCAAATCCGATCCGACCGGTTCCCACTGCTTGTCGAAACCGGATTGTTGTGAAGGATGTC
Source organism: Verrucomicrobiota bacterium (assembly GCA_027619545.1). Lineage (GTDB taxonomy): Bacteria > Verrucomicrobiota > Verrucomicrobiia > Limisphaerales > AAA164-E04 > AAA164-E04. The sequence continues at coordinate 6,726 of JAQCFT010000143.1, forward strand.
ATCCGGCGCATGATTTTTGTTATCGAGCGCAGTGTTTCAAAACCACCGATGCAGTGGTGGGAACGCTCGGTTTGAAACCGGAACAATATGCGATTTCCTTTCAATCCAGACTTGGCCGTGATCCCTGGTTGAAACCCTATACGGATTTCGAACTCGAGCGCTTCGCCAAAGAAGGGGTCAAGCGGCTCCTGGTGGTGTGCCCGGCCTTCGTGTCCGATTGTCTGGAAACAATCGAGGAAATCGGTATTCGCGGAAAAGAATCTTTCGAATCGGCCGGCGGGGAATCACTTCAATTGATTCCTTGTCTGAACGAGCATCCTTTCTGGGTGGATACCTTGGAACGCATGGTCAAGGATTGGAAAGAACAGGCCGAAGCACATTGATTACTGGTGATATCCCGCGTTCCACTTTTATTGGGGGGGGAGCCATATTAGGGTGAAGTTTGGGAACGAGGATGGAACTCGTCCCTCCTGTTTTAAAAAAGTAAACGCCGGACGGATTATCCGTCCGGCGTTTTGCTATAAAGTGAAAACAATGCTTAATTTGGGGATTGATCCAGATGCGGTTGATTGTCGGCGTTCCAGCGCCGTCGAATTTCGGGAGCTCTGGACACCATCTTTTCCTGAGCCCCGTATTCCGCGTGTCCATCAGAGAAGCTGAAATTAGCTCCACCGCTGTGACGGCTTGAAGGCCATTCGGCGGCCTCTTCCCCGGCGGCCGCCCTGTCGGCGGGATCGATGGCTGAATCCCAGCGTGCGTCCGAACGACTGTCGGCGATTACGATCATGTCGGCGGGAGCCTTCACATGGGATTCCACGGGTTCGCGGTTCCAAGGTTCGTTGCCATTAGGTTGAAGATCGGCTCCCAAGCCTTGATATGGTTTTACAAATTCGTTGATACCGCCCCAATCGTTGTAGCCGTAGCAGAATCCTGTGTTGGGGGTTAGTTTTAAGGGACCCAACTCAGCACCTGTCGCCTGGTTGACCCGGTTGGTGTAGTAGAATCTTGGATTTTCGGTCGGGCAATTCCAGACCTGAAGGTTGCTTGAAACGCCGGGCAACAAGCGGGGAGGATAAACGATTTCGCCATTGGGCACATAATAATGGCCGGGGTATTTGTTGTAATCCACCAAGTACATTTGCAACGAAAGTCCGACATTGCGCATGTTGCTCAGGCATTTGGTTTGTTTGCCTTTTTCCTTGGCTCTTGACAGGGCGGGTAACAGCATGCCAGCCAAAATCGCGATGATCGCGATGACGACAAGCAGTTCGATCAGGGTAAAGGCGGTTTGCAGGATTCTTTTCCTGGCTAGTGTTCCGGTATTCATGTGGTAATCCTTTGCTGGATGGTATAATTCCCAGTGGATTTGGAAACAAGGATTAAATCCGCGGGCAAAAGCCCAGCTTTGAAATGGTGGATTTGGAATAGTGGATTGCTTTAGACGGGCGAGGTTTTGTTTTGATTGAATGCTGAGGCAGTTTTGGACTGTGGTGACTTGGCACCGCTTTGGGTAATACAGGCAAACGTTATGGTAGGCTGATTCCCATTCCATGCTCTCACCCATGATCCGAACTCAAACTTGCCCAACCGAGGTCAGAAATGCTTAGAACTTTTCAAATGAATTTTTCCGGCCTTGTTGTATGTAGCGGTCGTACCAGGGTTGGTTGTGGGGGAGGGGGATGCCGTCGCGTGTCCAGCCATCCAGCCGTCGTTTTTCTGGAAGGTGATCCTGGGTTTCAATGCGCCATTCGTCCAGTGCGGTACGTAGTTTGTTGATTTCTGATTGCCAGGCTTTGACTTCAATCTGGTTGGTCAGTTCATCCGGATCAGCGTCCATCACGAAAAATTCTTCATAGGGACGGACGGGTTCAAACAGGAACGCCTGTGCCGGAGTGAGCAAGTTCTTCTCGCGCGCTTCCAGCATGCCTTGCCAGGTGATGCTGTTGATGGAGTCTACGGAATTCCAAAGAGGTGTGTCCCAATAATAGTGCCGGATGAGTTTGAAATGCTCGCTTCGCACGGTGCGGGTGAAATGTTCAAAGTCGTGCCAGTTTGCTTCGGCAAAGATCAGGTCACGGTGTTCTGCTTTGGGATTTGCCAGTACACTTGCAAAACTCTTTCCCTGCAACGTGTCGGCAGAAACGTTCGCCAGATCGAGCACAGTGGGAATCAAATCCACAGTGCTGATCAATCTGTCGGTGGCGGATCCAGCGGGGATATTCTCGGGCCATCGGGCGATGAACGGGGTGCGAATGCCGCTGTCGTACAGGGTTGTTTTGGCGCGGGGAAAGGGCATGCCGTTGTCGCTCAGGTAAACCACGAAGGTATTGTTCCAGACACCCTGTTTTTCGAGTGCGGCGCGGATGCGACCGATGTGTTGATCAAAGCGTGAAATTTCATCGTAATAAAGCGCGAGTTCTTTGCGGATTTTTGGGTGGTCGGGGAGGTAGGGTGGCACGACCACTTTATCAGGATCGTGCGGTGCTTCGATGGCTCCTTTCTGGTATCCCCGGTGAGGATCAATGGAGGCAAACCAATAAAAAAACGGTTTGTTCAGATCGCGTGATTCGATGACTTCGATGGATCGTTGGTCCATCACTTCTGCCTGGCATTCGATCACTTTGGTCCAATGACGTTTTTCATTGCTGCCCAGATGCCATTTGCCTACCGATACACATTCATAGCCTTCCGTTCCCAGGTAACTTGCAACGGTGCGTTGATCGGCGGGCAAGGGCATGTGAAGATCCTCGGCACCGGTATTGTGCGGGTAGCGTCCGGTGAGGATGCTGCAACGGCTGGGGCTGCAGCTGGAGATGGTCAGAAAGGCTCGATCAAAGCGCATGCCTTCGGATGCCAGGCGATCGATGTTTGGTGTGTTGACGGCTGGGTTTCCGTAGCATCCCAGGTCTCCCATGCCGTGATCATCCGCGATGAAGATCAGAAAGTTGGGCCGTGACGAACCTTCACTCTCAGGTGATGCAGCCTTCGGGCAGTACCATCCAAGAATGAATCCGGCAAGACACGTCAGAATAGAGATGAATCGAGATCGGGACATGCCTTCATCTAAAAAGAGAGACGTTTGTAAAATCAACCTTTTATGGTTCTGGAAACCATTCTAACAAGGCATCCGCGACAAGATCATGTCCTTTACGATTGGGGTGATTGATCTGCGACATGAGGTCTACGAGGGGTTTTCCTTCGTTCACATATGCCTGAAACAACGCAGAACTATCAACGATTCCTACCCGGTGTTCCGAAGCGAGTTCCCGCACTTGTTCTGCGTGTTGATTCAAGGGATCTTCCGGATTTGATATGTCAGAGCGTGTGTCGGCGGTTGGCGTGAGCAAGATCGTTTTCACTCCCTGTTCCTTTGCCTGAAGGATCATGGAGGTCCACGCTGTTTTCGCTTTTTCAAGCCCCATGCCCCGATCATTCAACGCATAATCGATCAGCAACACATCCGGTTTCAGTGCCAGCACTTCTTCCTTGAAGCGCACTTCTCCACTCATTGAGTTCTCTCCGCCGATGGCTGTCACAATGACTTCAATCACTGCATATGGGAATCGCTTTTTCAATCCCACATGCAACAGATGCGGGTAGGCGTTGAAGGTGTCGACAACCGGGGTTTTGAAGAAACCTGCCGGTACGCTATGACCGTGGCAGACAATACGTATCGTTCGGTTTTCAGGCCATTTTTTTTCCAGTTGTGTGCAAACGTCCTGAAGATAGGTTTGCGGATCGGCGGCGGTCGTGGTTTCAGATCGGATTCCGGTGGTTCCCATGATCCAGATCAGGCATCCGATGGAAACCGATCGAATGTACATTGCGTGGCTCATCATATCATCGTTTAGCGTTGGGGGTAAAACATGATCAGGGTTCGGATGGGGTTGATTCCGCTAAAAAGAATTCGAAGAAGACACGACGCATTTGTGAGCCGAGCAGTTCCCAGTTTTTGCCGCTGGTGTGTTGTTGCAAGCCTTCGATCCAGTTGGCGTTCAGTTCCTGTACGAACGCGGTGATGCCATAACGCTCGAGGAGGCCTTCACCGATGGTGCCCGGATTTCGGAAACTGCCACCGGTGCTTCCTTCGGTGAACCAGGTGTGTTGTCGCATCAAGGTTTCGTAACGCCTCATACGTTCCAGATAGGCGTCGAGATCGATGTTCGGTCGGCTGACGTGGATGCGGCCGCTTTGGTCGTTGTGCAGATCCATGGCCATATGGATCGGGGTTCCTCGATTGATCATCTTTTGAAACCAATTTTCAAGGTAATGATTTTCAGGGCAGAGGACCGGATCAGCGGGTTTGTCCCACTTGCGATTCAGGTCCATGCCCATCATGTTGAAACGGGTTTTGCCTGCGGCCACTCCGTCTTTGTTGGCCATGGGGAGGATGTAGACGGCGTATTGATTCAGGTAGGTTTGGTTTTCGCTGTTTTCCTTGAGCAGCGATTTGATCAAGCCCTGGATCACCCAGTTACCGCCCGGTTCCCACGGATGTGCCCTGCCTCGTAAAAAAACACGGTAGGGTGCATCGTCTTTTCCTATCCGGATGATCTCCAGCAAGCGACCCTGCACCGTTGATCCGATTTCATGAATGTCGACCAGTGGATGATCCACGATCTCCCGCTTGAGTGCTTCGAGGTCACTGATGCGGTAAGGTTCAACGTGGGCGATGAACAGGTGGCTTTCCGGCATTTCCACTTCGAACACCAGTTGATCGTCGTTCTCGATGTGTGTTTCGATGGTTTGCCAGTCTTTTCCATTCTCGGACACTTTGCAGATGGTTCTGTTTGACACCGGCACACCGGGTT
>JAQCFT010000144.1 GCA_027619545.1 Verrucomicrobiota bacterium
AGCCGATGCTCCCGCCCGCAAAAATCAAGGGCCCTCGGAGTCCCTACCACCTTCATTGAGACAGAAAAGCCCGACGGAATCACCGTCGAAGCCGGAAGCCACCATCAAGACAGAAGCACGCAAGGCAACTCCTCAAACGGAACCCAAAGCCAGACCCACCCCCCCTGCTCCAACAAAAAAAGGAAACCAGGGAACGCGGCGGTTCCGTTTAAGTATAGGCAAAGAAGAAGGCATATCCTCGGAACAACTGCGGGAAGCCATCTTCAAACTGACAGGCGTTCCAGAAAATGCTCTGGGCAAAATCGAGGTGCAGTCGAAAGGATCGATCATCGAAGTCTCCTCCGATCAGGCCGAATGGACAGCCATGAAAATGAAGCGCGCCCTCATCGCCGGCAAACGAATCAAAGCAAAATTACTCTAAGGTCCGGGGATTCGAACCATATCTCATCCAGTAAATTTGATTACGTATTGAGTTGACAAGTTCGCCCGGAGTCATGTAACAAGCTTGGCAGCATGAATTGGACACTGACAGCCCTACTGAATGAATTGCTACTTACCGGTAGCAAGGCGGCAGGGGTCTGATTCTTAACGACAGAATTTTCCGAAACCCCGCTGCCTTTTACCCGGCAGCGGGGTTTTTGTTTTCCTGCGGCGGGTTTTGTCGTTACAACTAGAACAAACAATAGATAAAAATACATGAAGAATAATCGCATCCTCATCTTTGACACCACCCTGCGCGACGGCGAACAATGCCCCGGAGCTTCCATGAATCTGCGTGAGAAGCTCGAAGTGGCGCGCCAGCTGGCACGCCTGAAGGTGGATGTGATCGAGGCCGGTTTCCCGGTGATCAGTGATGGCGATTTCACAGCGGTCCAGACAATCGCCAAAGAAATCAAAGGTCCCATCATCGCCGGACTCGCCCGTTGCGTGCCTAAAGACATTGATGCGGCCGGTGAAGCAGTCAAACCCGCCGGCAAAAAAGGACGGATTCATGTGTTTTTGGCCACTTCCAAGATTCATCGGGAGTTCAAATTGGGCAAAGCTCAGGATGAAATCGTGCGATTGGCCGTCAGAGGCGTCGAGCAGGCAAAAAAATACGTCGACGACGTGGAATTTTCTCCCGAAGACGGATCGCGAACAGAACCGGAGTTTCTGGTCAGGGTATGCAAGGAAGTTATTGCCGCAGGCGCCACCACCATCAACATCCCCGACACCGTCGGTTGGGCGGTCCCGGGGGAGTTTGGGGAATTGATCAGTCATTTGTACAGCGAAGTTCCAGAGTTCCAATCCGGCAAGGCCATCATCAGTGTCCATTGCCACAATGACCTGGGCTTGGCGGTCGCCAACTCCCTGGCCGCAGTGCAGGCCGGGGCGCGTCAGGTGGAATGCACGGTCAACGGTATCGGCGAACGTGCCGGCAACGCATCACTGGAAGAAGTGGTGATGGCCATGAAAACGCGTGCCGATGTTTACAAGGGTTTCAAATGCGGTGTGAACACCAAGGAAATCGTCAAGTCATCGCGTTTGGTGTCACGAATGAGCGGTTTGACCGTTCAACGCAGCAAGGCAATCGTGGGAGAAAACGCCTTCGCACACTCAAGCGGCATCCATCAGGACGGCATACTGAAAAAGCGGGAAACTTACGAAATCGTTGATCCCGAAGATGTGGGTTGGGGGCAGACTGAGTTGCCATTGACCAAACACAGCGGACGTGCTGCGGTGAACGCACGTTTGAAGCACTTGGGTTTCAAGATGACCGACACCGACGTCCAGGCCATCTTCGCCCGCTTCAAGGAAATCGGAGACAAGAAGAAGTTTGTCTATGACGACGACCTGCTCACATTGGTGGAAGGGCATATCACGGAAGTTCCGGAAACCTGGTCTCTGGAATACGTGCAAGTCACCACCGGCAATCAAGCAATCCCGACCGCAACCGTCCGGTTGGTCAAGGCTGGAAAAAAGAAATCGGAAAAAGCCGAGACCATGGAAGATGCCGGTATCGGAGACGGTCCGGTGGACGCAGCCTTGAAGGCAATCGACCGATTGACCACGACCCACGGTGTGCTCAAGGATTACAACATCCGGGCCGTGTCCCAGGGCAAGGACGCGCTCGGTGAAGTCACGGTCAAGGTCGACTTCGGGGACGGAGATCTTGTCACTGGAAAAGGCGCCGGCACCGATGTCATCGTCGCCAGTGCCAAAGCCTACCTGAATGCGGTCAACCGCTTCATGTCGAGCGAATCCAGAAAGGGCAAAGCCAAAATGCAGCCCTGACCCAAGTTTGGTCATCAAACACTTGCAAAAAGGAAAGATCCACAAAAGGGTCTTTCCTTTTTTCGTGGGAAACGTAGAACGATATGTTCATGCAATGTTTGAGGCATCCGCCCCAACTTTTTTTGAATAAAAAGCGCCACCCATGCGTCCGCAGGGAAGTTGAAAGCAAATTAACGATTTCCACGATCAAGACAACACGCGCGGGTTGCATGCATTCAGGGAATCGTGATACGGTTTCGATCTGATTTGGGCATGAACTTTTTGGAAACGATCAATCAAAATAAATGGATAGTAGCAGGAGGGGCCATTGCCCTCATTTCTGTGCTCTGGCTATTCCCAACCGGCAACACCACCGAGCAAGCGACTTTTACTGCCATCAGTGGCCCGATGTCCATAGACGTCATTGAAGGCGGCACCATTGAAGCAACTGAAGCTCAAGTCATCAAATCACGAGTGGAAGGACGGGACGGCACCACCATCCTCAAAATCGTCGAAGAAGGCTATCAAGTCACCGAAAAGGACGTGGCCGACAAAATGGTTTTGGTCGAACTCGATTCCTCGGCTATTGAAGAACGTATCAGAGCCCAGCAAACGGACGTCCAGGGCGCGCTGGCGAATCTGATGGAATACGTCAAGCAACGTGAGATCCGGGAAAGCGCCAATTTGAGCAACATCAAGGACACCGGTATGAAGGCGAAGTTTGCCCTCATGGATTTCCAGAAATACCTGGGAGAATCGGCTGCCCAGAAAATTCTGGATGACATCGGATTATCCAAGGAATCCATCGACCAGGAAGCGGGTCAGCATTCGGCGGCTGGATTGAGCATGTTCGAAACCAGCCTCATGGACGCAGCCAACACCAATGCCATCACCAAGGGCGATTCGACCCTTATCGATGGCTTGGGTGACCCGGCGGCCATGATCAACAACTGGGGCACGAACGACGATCAGGATTTGTTGCCTGAGATCCGTGATTACAACGTGGACTTCAGCATCTACACCCGGGAAGGAAATGAAGACCTGTTGGGTGATGGCGACGCGCGACAGGAACTACGCAAGCTCATGGATGCCGTATTGATTGCTGAAGCGGAATTCGCCTTGAAGAAAAAAACCTATGAAGGCGCCGTACGGCTCAACAAAAAGGGATTCATCACTCCCAACGAACTACAGAACAAGAAAATCGATTTCGACAAGAGCCAGAATTCGTTGGCCTCGACCCGCGCCTCACTGCAATTGTTCAAAACCTACAATATCCAGAAAGAAGCCGAACAATATCTGCTGAATTACGAACTCGCGCTCATGCGTTTGAGCCGGGCCAAAAAGGACGCCATTGCCGAAATGGCGGACAGTATCGGCGACCTCAATCGCGCCGAACGCGCCTACCGATGGGAAAAGAAACAGTTGGACGATCTGGTGATTCAATTTCAGGCCTGCACCATCCGGGCCGAACGACCGGGACTGGTCGTTTACGGGGATGGGCGCGACCGATGGGATCCCGACGAGATCATTCGTGAAGGCGCCCGCGTTCGCGAGCGTCAGGCCATTATCACCATTCCCGACATGCGCCGCATGGCGGTCATGGTGCGGGTTCATGAATCCCAGGTCAAACGCGTCAAGAAAGGTATGCCGGTTGAAATTGCCGTGGATGCTGAACCGGATCGATCCCTGACCGGTGAGGTGGAAAACGTCGGTGTTCTGCCGGATTCGGAAAACCGCCGATTCAATCCAGACCAGAAAGTTTACAAAACCTCCATTCGCATTGCCGGCATTCACGACTGGCTCAAGCCGGGCATGGCCGCGCAGGCGCGCATTGTGATCCGAGTATTGCAGGACGCCGTCATGGTGCCGGTCCAATCCGTTTTCAACTACGAAGGAATCACCTACTGCTGCGTGGAGACATCATCCGGCCCTGAGGTGCGTCTGGTGCAAGTTGACGATTACAACAATCGGTTTGCGGCCATTCAGTCCGGCATCGAAGAAGGCGATGTGGTTTACCTGAGAAGACCAGATTCCGTCGACACCAGTGATATCGAAGCACTTGTCCCCGACACGCAAAACAATCTGCCGGCGACATTGCCCGGGAATGAGTCCTGAGATTGCGCATGATCCCCTTGTCTCTGTCCCGCATCTCACACATCCTCAAGTTGGGATGGAAAAGCCTGTTGCTCCACAGGCTGCGATCCATTCTGACGACCTTGGGCATGGTATTTGGCGTTGCGTCGGTGATTGCCATGCTGGCCATCGGTGAAGGAGCCAATCATGAAGCCCAGTTGCAGATTCAAGAGCTGGGCAGCCAGAACATCATCCTGCGCACCATCAAACCGCCCGAGGAGGAAGACAAGCAGCAACGTCAGGGCAGTTACATTCTGGATTACGGGCTCACTTACGAGGACGTGATGTCCATCCGAGAAACCATATCGGGCATCAAACTGGTGGTGGAAGACCGTAAGGAACGCAAGACAGCCTATGCGGGACGCCAGAATGCCAATGTGGAAATGGTGGGCACCGTCCCCTGGTATGGCGACCTGCGTCAGATCCAACTCAAGCGCGGACGTTTTCTGACAGAACGCGATCTGGAGGAAAACGCCAAAGTGTGTGTCATTGAAGAAAGTCTGAGTCAGCAACTGTTCCCCATCCATAAAATCATGGGCAACACTCTCCGCTTGGGGAGGCACTACTTTGAAGTGGTCGGCATGCTGCGGGATCCGGTATCACAGGAATCCGACCAGCCCGGCGGCGAGGACACGGAAACCGAAGATGCGGAGATACCACCGAGGGTCTTTATCCCGATCACCACCGCGAAACGATTCTTCGGCGAAACCAGCGTGAAACGCATCGGATCCTATTTCCAAGCCGAGGCGGTGGAACTACACGAGGTCACCCTGAAGGTGGAAAAACTCGAGGAAGTGGAAAGCATCTCCGAAGCGATCAAGGCTCGACTGGCCCAAACCCATGACAAGAATGATTTCGAGGTGGTCGTGCCCCTCATGCTCATGCGACAAGCGCTCCGCACCAAACGCATTTTCAACACTGTGCTGGGATCGATAGCAGGCATCTCGCTACTGGTGGGTGGCATCGGCATCATGAATATCATGTTGGCCAGTGTATCGGAACGCACCCGTGAAATCGGCATCCGACGCGCCCTCGGCGCCACACGACGGGACATCCTTTCGCAATTCATGACCGAGACGACTCTGCTGGCGAGTTCAGGAGGTATTCTTGGCGTGACATTGGGAATGGTCATTCCGTGGGTGGTGGGACAAGTGACGGATATGGTCACCATCGTGACCTGGTGGTCTCCCCTTCTGGCCTTTTCCGTGTCGGCGGCCACCGGTTTGATTTTTGGCATTTACCCCGCCAACAAAGCTGCGTGCCTGAGTCCCGTGGAAGCAGTAAGACAAGAATAAGCTTTTTGTGATCATCGTGTATTTGTTTTTGAACCATCAAAAGGGAAATAAAAACCGGTTGGGACACATGTTCCGAACCGGCCGGGCGGGTGCCTGCTTCGTCATCATCCTGTTTGCATGCGCCACCAGCTGGACCGGATGTTCCACCCAACATTACGAAAGGAGCGCCAATCGTGAAGCCGCCTCATTGATCGCGGAAAAGACCCCCGACGTTGCCAACATGGATCCGAAATTCGAGTTAACCAAACATGAGCCGGCCGTCCTGGAAGACTTGCCAGTTTACGACACTCTGGACACATTTCTTGGCCCCACCGGTCAAACCGAACTGGGAGCACGCGTCGTTTCTCTGGAAAAAGCCATTGAATTGGCCACCAAATACAACCGCAACTACCTCACCCAAAAAGAAGATCTCTACCTGCAGGCCCTGTCCCTTTCACTCGCCCGGTTCCAATACACCCCCATATTCGGAGCTGGCGCCGGTGTTGCCACCACGGATCGACAGCGGATTGCGGAAGACACCGCGACAGGTGTGGACGTCATCACACGCGAGCGCACCGTCAATAGCGACGCTGGAGTGGGGTTCAACTGGCTCTTGAGAACAGGAGGTCGCATTGCGACCGACTTCACCACCGACTTCGTTCGTTTCGTATCCAACGATTCCGGCTGGGCTACATCCTCCGCACTCGGAGCCAGCTTCACACAACCGCTTCTGAGAGGGGCGGGTTACCGTATCGCCATCGAAAACCTCACACAGGCCGAACGAAACCTGCTCTATCAGTTGCGTGATTTCACCCGCTTCAGAAAGGAGTTCACAGTAGATATCGTCGCCAGTTACTACCAGGTGCTGCAGAACCGCGACCGGGTGCGAAATTCCTACCGGGGTTATAACAGTTTCAAAACCAGTGTGGAAAGGGAGACCGCACGGTCCGAAGAAGGCGAAACACCGATTGCGGAGTTGAATCGACTCAGAGAATCACTGCTCTCCACCGAACAAGGCTGGATCAGTGCCATTCGCAATTACCAATTGTCGAGGGATCGGTTCAAAATCGATCTGGGACTCTCAATGGACATCTCCATCGTGCTGGATCAAAACGAGCTCGACAATCTTTCCATTCATCACCCCACCATCACCGTGGAGCAGGCCATCAAAGCCGCCACCCTGATGAGGCTCGATCTTGAAACAGTCCGGGATCGACTGGTGGATGCACAACGAAAAATCAATGTCGCGGCAGACGGATTGCAGGCGGATCTGGATCTCTCCCTTTCCGGAAACATGTCCAGCCGACCGGGTAGCGGCGTGCAATTACCCGATCCACAGCAACGTTCCTGGACCGCATCACTCGGACTCGATCTCCCGATCAACCGCAAACGGGAACGCAACAACTACCGGTCCGCATTGATCGCTTTTGATCGGGCACAGCGTCAACACGACTTGTTCATCGATCAGGTCAAACTTGAAATTCAGGATGGCTGGCGAAATCTGGAACAACGGAAACGTGAATTTGAAATCAGCGAGGTGCGAGTCGCCCTCAGCGAAAGTCGCAGTGAGGAGGAAATATTGAAACAGGATCTGGGACTTGGGCTGGCACTGAACCTGGTGGATGCTCAGAACGATTTGATCAATTCCCAGAACCAGCGAACCAGCGCCCTCATCAGTCACACCATTGCCAGACTGGGATTCTGGCGGGACATGGGCATATTGTTCATCAAGGAAAACGGTCAGTGGGAAGAACTCGACTATGAGGTCATCGACGAACAGTCATTGACTTCGATGCCAAAACTTGATCCATCCGCCGGTCAATAAGCTCGTCCAGAACCCGTTTCATCACGGTGTCGACACGGCCCGTTGACTGGACCCGCACGAGGTTGTTCAACTCGGCATCACCAGGAGAGGCATACCGTGCAGCGAGCGTGGAAAAATCCTGGAGTCGGGCATCAGAGACCACTTGCTGCTCGCTGTCCCGACCTTTCAATCGCCGCCTGATCAGTGCATCCGAGGCGGTCAACTCAATCCATATGACCTCGACCTGCTTTCTTGCAAAGGCGCTGGCAAGTGCCTTTCTCACGGCTTCCTGCCCAAAGGTGGCATCCAGCACGACCGAACGATCACTCAGAACACAAGCTATCGCCCTGTCACGCAGAGCAGCGTAGGTCTTCTTGGTCATGGAGGATTGGTACAGGCGCTTTCTTTCCTCCTTGTCCGAACGATGCGTTGGAGTCATCCCCAGCAGTTCCTTGCGGACACGGTCCGAATTGATATGATCACATCCCAGACAGTCAGCCAGTCCCGCAGCAATGGTGGATTTGCCCGTTCCGATATTTCCCATAATAACAATCACAACCGGATGACGCCCCGTCACGGCATAATCCAGCGCAAGCTGAAAATAAGAAACGGCACGCTTTCGTTTCAGGAGATTCCCCTTCCCTGATCGATCAGAACCCGAATCATACACCTGAAGAGATTCCACTTTGGCGCGCACCATGGCTCGATAGGTTTTATAAAAATCCACCACCTGATGCATGGTGGCATCACCCATTAGGGCGGAGCTGCGTCGAAGCAAGTGGCGGGCCAGGTCGGATCGCCCGTAAAAATCCAGATCCATCGCCAGAAACCCCAGATCATTGGCCAGATCGATCCAACGCAAACCATCATTGAACTCAATGCAGTCGTAAATACGAATCGCCTCAGGGGTGACATGAATGTGGTCAAGATGCAGATCCCCATGGCACCAGCGCCAACACCGCCGCATGCGCTCAGTCAGAATACCACCCAAACGTTCGAATCCCAGTCGGGCATGTCGTCGCAGGGAAGCATGAACACAAGCAGGGACCAGGTCGTTGACAAATGGTTTGGTGAAACGGAAATTGTTTCGGATCGCAGTGCGCAAGTAGGAGACGGTTCCTTTCCTGGCCGACTGTGTTTCGGGTTGCGAATAAAAATCGTTCAGTAAAGAGATCACTCGATCCATGTCCGCAATCGTGATATCCCCCTTTTGTATTCGTCGGTCAAGAAACCATCTTGGTTGCAAATACCGCATCACCAACACCCATTCCACCAAATCCCCATGGGTCCATGAAAGGCGATTTCCATGGCAGTAGAGGGGGATCAAATCAAGATAAACATCCGGAGCCAACTTTTGATTATACCGAAGTTCCCGCTCAAGATTGAGTCGGCGCAATGAAAGTGTGGAATAATCAAGAAATCCAAAGTCGACGTTTTTTTTGATCTTGTACACATATGGTTTGGCGATGATCACCAGGGATCCATGTGTCTGAATCACCTGGGTTTTTCCGGAGTGATGCGGATAAAAGGATGGATCCTGAAGAAGCGCCAACAACCATTGAAAATCGGGCAACTTCTTTGAAGATGGTTTCGCTTTTGTCATGGCTGAAGGACTGGCAACTGGTTGAGCATCTGCTGCAGTTGATCGCTGGCCTTGGTGACAGCCTCGTGCGTCGCCGCATCTTCCACCGTTGCACGCACCGTTTCCAGGATCTGCATGCGTGTTTTGATCTCGTCGGCGGTGACGGGCGCATCGGCCAGGATCATTTGGTTCGCCCCGGTCATGCCCTCTGCCAGAGACTGCTTGATGACTGCTGGAATCTGGGCATCCAGCATCAACGCATGATACATGCTGTTGGCCTGTTCGTTGGCACCAACGAACTTAAGCGCCCGCTGCGCCAGGGCGAGCTTGTCGGCAAGTCTCAACCGTTCCTCATTCTGAAAAATATTCGAGAGTCGATCCATGGCAGATTCCCCCTCCTGCTCCATGATGTAATCCAGTGCGTTGGCATCCAATCTTCCATCTGCGCGGACCACCTGTGTCTTTGCTTGTTCCAAATGACTCAGATCCCCAAGTTGATCCAGCAGGCGAAACAAGGCCAGACGATCGGCATTGCTCAGTTCAAACCCGCTCTCGACCGATTCCGCGGCTTTGAGTAATTCGCGGGCGGCGGAGGCAATTTCGGCATTGTGTTTTCCGGGAGCCAGGGCGTCCAATTTGCCGGCAAGATGAATGATCTCCTCGGTACTTCCCGTCACCTTGAGCACATCCACCAGCGCTGCTTCAGAAGCGGGGCTTGCCATCAGGGAAAGCACTTCGATCAGGCCAAGACGAAGCGTTTCCGGCGCAGTGGCATCACTGGAATCTGTCGCGCCCCCCGGAAAGACCATCCCACCTGAAGCAGCCGCAGGACGCACGAAGACAACATCCTGATTCAATTGCAGGAAGTCCTGAATGGCGGGAATGGCAGTCTCACCGCTTTCAAGTAATTGTTCCAAATGATGAATCACCCGCCAGAGTCGATGCTGATCGCTCGACCAATTTGCCTCATTCACGACAATCAAGGCGTCCACAATACCGGCAGGGTCCAGTTGCGCTGTGCCCCCCTTTTCCACCGGCACCTCCTCACGCACCCACTGTGTCTTGTCCGCCTTCACCTTTTCCAGTTCGGCTTCCAGGGCATCAATACGTGTCTGCATCCGCGATTCGATCACGGCCTGATGCTCTTTGAGCTGGTCCTTTTTCCACTGGGAAAGGGTGAAGAAACAGGTTGTATATCCAACCACCAGCGCAACGACGATCCAAATCCAAGATTTCATATCCATTCCTCTCTTAAAAGCCTAATCAAATACCCAATGGGAAGCAATCAACCATCTCAACGATAATGCAGTTGAATCACCTCGTGGATATCTTCCACCTGAACCTCCACTTTTCGACTGCGCTGTTTGATCTTCGTATTCTCATTCCAAGCTCGCGCCTTCCGTATCCGATCACGTGTATGGATCGTCGCGCGGAATATTGGAGGATCCTCCATCATGGAAGGCAACACGTAAGGACGATTCTTAGCCGGAGTCGTTTGCGGCGGCGCATTGTATCCCAGAAAATGCACGCGCAGAATCTTTTCATCAGGATCGTCTGTGATCACCGTTTCCACATGGGCTGGCGCTTCAATGGAAATGCGCGGTTTTGGATCAAGAAACCGAATGGCTCTGTCAATCAGGCTGCGCGCCTCGGGAATGTGATGTTCTCCTCCGGCCGCAAATCCGGGGGAAGCAGCCATGGTGTAAACGACGCCTTTGCCGAGAGCATGAATCAACACGGCCGGACCGACCGCTTGATCCGCACTTAATGGCCAGTCCGGATTGTATCCCCCCTGATCATGAAGAATGGAGCGATGCGGTTTCATGATCTCCCCCACCGAAACGGCAGTTGTCGGCTCATAAACCACCCCGGGTCCTCGAACCAGGAAAGGCCAGGGTTCCCCCTGGTGGCTTGGAATCAATTGTTTCGGATTAAAGTTTCGACCAAGCGTCCCATTGACTCCGCGATCCGAATGGACTCTGTCATCATCATGCTTCGACTGCACGATATTCAACAAAACAGCATCTAAAACCGCATCGCGGGACGCTTTCGTTTCCGAAAGGCGCACCCAATTGTCGGTCGTAGGCATTACTTGTTTCATCTTTGCTCCAATCAGGGATTCGATGGCGGTTTGAGGCTCGATTTCTCCCATATGATCATACCATCCGCTCACGCCTGTCAGAATCAATCGTCCGCCCTGTTCCACGTACGTTTTGAAGGTGCGGATCTCCCGCTCGGAAAGGATGGCCGCATTGGGAACCAGCAAAACAGGTAAGTCGATCAATTCTTCAAAAGTAAGCGCTTGGTCAAAAACAAATTCCCAGGGAACATGGGCATACACCAAGGCTTTGTGCGCCCCCTGCAGGGATTGATAGTATCGGGGCGGATCATTCCTGGCATACCAATCACGCGTTCGCGTGGAAACATA
>JAQCFT010000145.1 GCA_027619545.1 Verrucomicrobiota bacterium
GAGCGGTCAACTGGGTCGGCACATCCGCTTGCTCCACTCGCAGTGTGTAATGACCATGATCAGCCTGGTCAGATCCGCTCACGATAATCCTCGCCGGCTCCTCCAATCCGCCGCGAGGCACGTGGTAGTCGATTCTGGAATGGGACGTCAACCCATGGTCGTCATTGTATTCGATAATTTGAGAGGTGAAGGCGTCCACCAACTGAAGATAAGCGTCAAAATCATCTGAACTCAACTCGATGGTCAGTAACTGCCCCCCTTCAACACCAGTCAAATCGTAAACATCGGCAATGAGGATTTCACCAAAATCGTCCAGAAACCGCTCATCATCCGCATCAATCACCCCCTCAACCCGATCACCCGGACTCAGTGTCCCGGATAACTTGGTCCGATCCAGAAGTGCAACGCCGTCATAGGGTGATATCTCCAACTCATAAAGCCCGAGATCATGCCAGCCTGAAGTCGTCACTTGCACGATCCAGGCCTGTCCCTCGCTCTCAGTTTCCAAAATAAGAGCGGCATTCAATCCCTCCCCCGAATCATCGTCTTCGGCTACGATTTTCCCCGTCTCCGCATCCAGAATGACCAGCGCAATGTCTATTGGCACGCTGGTGGCATGAATTTCCAGAGCCTGACCAGGCGCTACATTGGAGAGCAGGTAGGAATCTGTCTGCAAATGATCTCCATATGGATTGCTGGTGAGCGGATCGTTTTCAACGAGCATGCTCGAAATGGTTTGTCCTGGCTCAATCCGCTCGGCTGGCATCAACCAGGAAGCCAATTCAAATCCTCCTTCTCGTCCATCTAGTGATACTACGGAAACCATCAGCTCGCTGACGCCCAAATCTTCCACGGTCAAGACCACATCCTGCACAGGCTCGCTCGGGTGATGAGTGACCAGCAACTGGTTCGTAATCGGATGGTAAACATCCAGTCCCGGTAAGAAATCCTTCGAAGAAACCCGGAGGCGGAAAGTCGTCCGACCAGGTTCGCTTTTCAAGCGATAACGCCTGACCATTCTTCCGGCCAAGAGCGGATCAACGGAATCAGGCTCTCGAAACGCATTGGACACGGTGCCGTTCACCGAGTAACCCAAGGCAAGATCCAGCGCAAAAGCCTGAGCGGCCTGGGCAAACACGGGTTGCACCTGATAAAACCGACTGCTCTTGCCGGAGCCAGCTCCCCCCAGTGAAACAGAAAGATCAAACACACCAGAACCTCTCTCTGAAAATGCCCCTTGCACGCTCATGGGTTCAACGGCATGCCATGATTCAAGATCTTCCGATTCAAAAAAACGGTAATCCACGAAACCTCCGGGCAGAGGCGCCTTGATACCCAACAGCAACTCAGGCCCCGAGTCATCCGGCAAGGGCACCCATTGAGCTGCGATTCGAGGTATGGAATCGGCGTTGACAGGGTCAGAGCCAAAGGCAAATTCCTGGAAATGGCTCCACCCGTCATGGTCAGCATCCTCATGCAATCCCCGCACCCCGTAACGATCACTCCAGGCGGCAAAGGAGGGATAAATGTGTTGATAAATCCAGGGAACGAACGATGTCACCCGGGTATATATTCCATAGGAAAAAGGTGTTGCACAGTCATGACCAAAACTGACAATCCCAACCTGCAACCACTCACCGGTTCCGGGATCCTGAATCATCAGCGGCCCCCCGCTGTCACCATAACAGGAACTGACACGCCCTTTCGGATAACCAGCCGGCAACATGGATGACCTCAATGAGCCATCATAAGCCCGGGCTTCGTTTGCTGATGCGTTGGAAACAATCGGATAACTTGCCTCGCGCAATTTCGAGGGTTTTTCAACACCGGGTTCAGTGGAAACAACCCCCCAACCTATTGAGGTGGCCAGAACGTTCTCAAGCGGCTTTTCAGGGTCATCCAACAAGGTGACAGGCTGCGCATCGTCCACAGGCCAGGCCAGCAGCAGCAGAGCAAGATCATTCCCGGTGCGGGTAACATCCCCATTGTAATCGGGATGAACGATGATCTCCAATACCGGTATCCGCATCCCCTGCCCCTGGTTATCGAGATCATGACTCCCAACCACCACATGAAGGTCCTCGGGATCAAGCAACCCTAAACCGAATTGCCTCCCCACACAGTGCGCAGCGGTCAACACCCATTGGGGGTGAATCAGGGAACCGCCACAAAACGCCCCGTCAGCCGGAACGTCGAAGCGGCTTTGAATCAAAGCCACCATCCAGGGCCATTCCGATTCGGTTTCACGACCGCCCACAATTTTCGGAACAGGCTGTGCGGCCAGGTCAGAGGATTGTATCAAACACAGGAAGGCGACCCATACCGGAAATAAACCGCACCGGATGCGTTTCATGGAAAGAACCGTGAGACGATCCTTCCGAAAAAAATCGAACAACAAAACCTCCATACGCATCGGCAGCATGGAGTAAAGGCATTCCTTTTACAATTGAAATGGGAATACTGCGGACAAGCAGCTGAATACGGTTCAGGACTCCGCCTTGTTCAAAAACAAGCAAGCCCACCCCAACATCATCGACAATCCACCAATAGGAGTGATGGCACCCAGTTTTGTAATGCCGGTCAGGGAAAGCACGTAAAGGCTTCCGGAGAAAATCAGTATCCCGATAATGAACCCATAGGCGGCTCCCTTCGACGGTCTAGGCATCAGTGACAAGCCAAGCAGCGCAAGTGCATGGACAAAATGATAAAACACAGCGGTCTCCCACGTCTCGACGCGGTCCAGCTCCGTCAATCTTGATTCCAGACCATGAGCCCCAAAAGCTCCCAGCAATACGGCCAGGAAACCAAAGGCCGCAGCCCATTGACGTATACGATGAGGATTCATTGAACTTCCGGGAACACTGTCCAACTCAACGACAAGGTCTCACCAACAACTCCTGAACCACCGCACGGGAAGGCAATTCGATGGCCAACATGGCGCATTGAGCCACATCTTCAGGTCGTAACATACTTGCGCGATGTTCCGCCGTGGGTTCGCTGGGACGCAGCTTGAGGATGGGAGTGTCGATCTCACCCGGAAGGATACCACAAGCCCGGATGCCGTTTTTGTTTTCTTCGGCATTGATGGTCTGGGTCAATCCCCGCAATCCGAATTTGGATATCGTGTAAGCCGCTCCCGCCAAAGGCATGCCCCAGAGTGACGCATCCGAAACGATGTTTACTATGGTGCCGGACTTGGCCTGACGCATCCCCGGCAAAACTGCCTGAATGGCGTAGTAACTGCCGTGCAGGTTGGTATTGATCAAATCGTGGTAATCTTCCTGAGAAAGCACTTCGAGGGTGCGATTTGGCGTGTTGGTGCCTGCGGAATTCACCAGAACCTCGGTCGGACCGAACTTTGATTCCGCTTGTTCCACCAGTTCTCCAACGAAAGACTCATCGGCAACGCTACCGATCACCAACTGACACGTGGAGTCATCCACTGCCGCCAGTTGCCTCGTTTCCTCAAGCGTCCCTTGAGTGCGCCCGGTAAGGGTGAGATTCCAACCCGCCTGGGCAAGCAGAATGGCAATATGACGTCCAACGCCCGTTCCGGCGCCGGTGACAATGGCATTTTTGGTCATGTCGTTATGATGAAGTCTGGGTTTGTTCCACACCGGAAAATTATTTCCCGGAGGAATCAGATTTCGAAGTATTAAAGAGAGACTTGACGTTGTTCAACATCCCCTCGGCTTTGGATGCGGCGCCATCTTCCGTGGCTCCGCCATCCTGGCTGAATGCGCCTTTCAAAGCATCGGCAATACCGCCCACCCCGGATCCGGCGACTTTTCCAAGGACTCCAGACAGTACCTCGCCCATGATGGTTTTGGTCAATTCCGCAGCGGTCAGGCCCGGCCCATCTTTCCCGAGGTCTTTTAGAACGATATCGGGCAGAGTAAATTGCATTCCCTTGCCGCCAAGAGCCGAGGCGCTGAGTTTGACACTCGCCTGCAAAATCTGGAGATCATCGATTTGAAACCGGGCTTCTTCCGCGTTTTCATCCGATTCCGGCACTTTGGACTGAATGGTTTCCATGATCTTATCCAGATTGCTGGTGGACAAGGTGCGTTCGTAAGTGATGGCCGGCTGTTCCACTTTGAGCTGGTGAATCACCACTTTGGAGGACATCAATGAACCGGGTTTCAGGGAAATGGCTGCGTTTCCAACCGTGATGGCACTTTCGGATTTGAATCCTTCGGGATTCGGAATGCGCAGTCCGGAGAGCGAACCGCCCCCCGATGTCAGGGACACTGTGGCATCCGCCAGAGTGACCGGCACTTCCATGAGATGCGTACCACCCTTCTCGACACCTGTTTTCACCAGGGAGTTCACACTCTTGGCCACGCCGAAATAAGCGGCAACACCCAAAAGTATGAAGAGAACAATCAATCGTTTAATCCATTTAAACATCATCTGTCCGCCAATATGAATTCCACCTCCGCCTCTGCCAAGGGGATTTTTCCATCAAACTTTCAAATACCACCGCCTCCGATGAAGCGCCCAGACGAACCCAAAACTCAGAGCAGTCACCACCGCAAGCACCAGAACCTCGGCGTAGTTCCCTAAAGCGCCTTTGACAGGACCACCAACAAGTCGATCGGCTATGTCATGAAAGTCCAGCAACTTGAACGCCATATAAACAGCAATGGGATTCATGCCAATCCACACAAACGGCCAGCACCAATGATGAAATTTGAGGACATCAATCACAAAATAAAAGAGAGCCAAAGCCAGAAAGCTGAACCCGCCTGCAACCAACACAAAAGAAGAGGTCCAGATGTTCTTAATGATTGGAAACTGGAAGCTCCAGGCATAACCCAGAACGAGGCACAATATCCCCAAGCCGGCAAGGATCCCTGTCTTCTGAACAGCTGAACCCTCCTTGCGATGCAACACCATTCCCGCCAACACGCCCAGTAGGCAGGATCCGATGGCCGGCAAAGTGCTGAGCAAGCCCTCCGGATCATGATCTCCATTCCATTTGAAAAGCGGCAGATACATTTTATCCACGTAGTTCGCAAGATTTTTCCCTTCTTCGAAATTCCCGGCGCCTACTCCGGGAACAGGAATAAAGGTCATCACCGCCCAATAACCACCCAGGAGGATCACCAAAGCGGCAATGCGCCCTTTCAACCCGGTAAAGCAAAAGATGAGCGCAGCAAATAAATAACAAAGAGCTATCCTCTGCAGCACTCCCAGCAGCCGAATCTGACCAGCCCACTCGAAAAGACCGCCATAATAAAAGATCCCCAGTAAATAAAGAATAAGGGAGCGGGTGAAGACCTTGCGGAGCGTGGAGCCCTTGCCTTTCTCCTGAATGGATCGGGTCAAACTGAACACGATGGAAACACCGGCCAAAAAGACAAACAAAGGGAAGATACAATCGTAAAAAGCAAGACCCTCCCATTCTTTGTGCGATAGTTGATTCACGAGGAACTGGGCCCAATTGGATTTGTTGGAGTTCCCCAGGGCGTGAATCACCTCCTCCGCACCCACGATCCAAAACATGTCAAAACCCCTCAACGCGTCGAGGCTGACGAGGCGTGTGCTCTTTTCCGATGCGGTTGCAGTCGTTTCCTTGCTCATACAATGCTTGTGTTTGATCCAAATAGGCGGTTTTACACGAAATTAGGCAAATGAGAGGTCATCATTTCACTGCGCCAATGCCGTCGCAAGACAAAATCAAAAAAACGCATCCATTTCTTTGATTATTTGGCGTGAAACATGCTAAAACCTATCAACGAAGGAGAAATGTCTCTAAGGAAAATGGTAGATCATCACCGAACAAAGGTTTTTTGGTCTTGTTATTCACTTGAAGACGCCTAAATTACGGGCATCTCTTGCAGTTTGAGTCAATGGGGTGAGTTTGGCTCTGCTGATAACCTTTACTAATGTTATGATCTGGTTAGTTGCTATACTATTGTTATTAATCTTCGCTGGAATTGGTTACCTCAAAGGAGCCATTCGAATGTCTTTGTCGCTGGCAGGCTTGTTCATAGGTCTGGTGGCCGCAAAACCACTGGCCCCCCTGATGACCCCTATCTACACGGCTTCAGGAGTGACCAACCTCGTTTGGCTGGCGGTCCTGCCCCCCATCACCGCCTTTTTCGTGGTGGGACTCATCTTCATCGGCATCGGCTTTTTCGTTCATTACAAGGTCAGCCAATACTACAAGTATGGCGCGGATGAAGTGACCCGCCTGACCTGGGAACGTATGAACAAACGCTCCGGTGCAGCGCTCGGCTTGATGGTTGGAGGCATTTACACCATCCTGTTGGGCATGCTCGTCTATGTGGCTGGATATTTCACCACCCAAGTCGCAACCGAAAGCGATACCGGCATGCTGGCCCAACTCAATGGTCTGGCCAACGGTCTGGAAAGCTCCGGCATGGGGAAAATCGCACGCAGCATCACCTCGGTCCCCGAAAAATATTTCAAGGTGTCCGATGTCCTTGGTTTGTCCCATAAGAACCCCCTGCTCGAGGTGCGTTACCGCAATTACCCATCCCTGCTGAAATTTGGGAACGATGCAACCATTGAAGAGCTGGCCAGCGATGACGCCTACCACAGCCTTCTGGTCCAGCAAGCCAGTCTTCAGGAAATCTTCCCACACCCCATTTCCCAGAAAATCATGAGTGATCCCAACCTGTCCGACCGCCTGCTCTCCACCGATTTGGATGACCTGCAAACCTACTTGGAAACAGGGGAATCTCCCAAGTATGCAGACGAATTGCTGCTCGGTCGTTGGGAACTTGATGTCAACGCCACCATCAATTATTTCAAAAAGAACATCCTGACGACTCAACTCGACACATCGATCTCACCCGGAGGCAAACAACTCACCAAGAGTGCTCAGATACGCATCATGAAAGAGATTGTGGGCAACATGTTGGCCGGAACAACCATGATCGTTTATCCCGACAAAACATTGGCGGTCTCAGGTCCTCAACAGGCTGAACCCGAAGAAGCACCCCAGGAAGAGCCTGCATTCGATGATCCGTATGGAGGTATGGATTCACGCTACTTTCCCCAAGGTGGTGCACCAGGCGCGGCTGCGGCAGCTCAACAGCAAAGACAGCAACAACAACAGGCCGCAAAACCCACTTACACTCCCGAATTCACCGAAGGCGCCCAGTGGGAAAACATCTCAAGAGGTCGCTACACCATTTCCGATCGGGGAAGCAATGATAAGAGCGATGTGGTTGTGAAAAAGAACCACCGCGCTTACATCACCTCAAAACGCATGACGCTGGTATTCAAACGTGTCTGGTAGTCTTTAGGCCAAATTACCCCTTGGCTTCTCTAGAAAAGAACGCCGCTTCCCTTGAGTGATGGGAGGCGGCGTTTTTCATGCCCCCCCAAGATTGGGAGAATATGAGTTGAGTTGACGATTGGGACCCAATTACGCATGATGCTCCCCATGCAATCCACGCCCAGCCAACTGACCCGGTACTCGGTGAATCTGATTGGATCAGACCGCTGGATCATCAACACGACGAACAGGCTGGCGCCGGCATGGTGCCTGTTTGTCTGGATCCTGTTCACAGGAGTGGAGATCCGGGCGGATGAAGATTTTGCGGCATCCATTCAACCGATCTTCGACCGGTCCTGCGTCGATTGCCACGGCCCCGAAACTCAAAAAGGCGGCCTCCGACTCGACTCTCTCGCACAACTGGCACTGGGTGGCTCGTCGGGTCCCACTGTGATCCCAGGAGACATTCGGCAGGGATCTTTAATAGCCAGACTGCGCCACGAAGATCCCGAAGAACGCATGCCGCCTGAGAAAAAGAAACCGTTGACTGAACAACAAATCGCCGCCATCGAGCATTGGATCCAAGAAGGCGCAAAGGAACTGGCTCAACTGGAAAAAGCCCCCTTCCCCGAAGAAGCATATGAACATTGGTCTCTCAAACCTCTCAGCTCTCCGTCCATTCCGGAACTCTCCGCTGAAAGCATGGACTGGACACGCAATCCGGTAGATCATTTCATCTTCCAAAAACAAACCGAAGAGGGACTCTCCCCCTCCCCCGAGGCGGATCGCCGGACCTTGATTCGAAGACTGTATTTTGACCTGACCGGACTTCCCCCCACACCCGCTGAAATCAAGACGTTCGAACAATCAAGCGATCCCGGTGCCTACGAAAAGCTTGTCGACCGACTTCTGGCATCGCAGGCATACGGCGAACGTTGGGCACGTCACTGGCTGGATGTGGTCCACTACGCGGACACCCACGGCTACGACAAGGACAAGCTGCGTATGAATGCCTGGCCTTATCGGGATTACGTCATCCGCTCCTTTAATCAGGACAAGCCGTATTCACGCTTTGTGGAAGAGCAACTGGCTGGAGACATCTTGTATCCAAACACCCCGGATGGCATTACCGCAACGGGATTTATTGCGGCCGGCCCATGGGATTTTATCGGACACGCCGAAGTGCCGGAAACAAAACTCGACGGACGCATCGCACGCCACCTCGACCGGGATGACATGGTGACCACCACCATGAACACCTTTGTTAGTACCACCGTGGAATGTGCCCGGTGTCATCATCACAAATTCGACCCTGTGCGGATGGAAGATTACTACCGATTACAGGCTGTCTTCGCCGCATTGGATCGGGCGGACAAAACATTCGACGCCAATCCCGAAGTTGCCGAAACGCGGAAAAGGTGGTCCGAGGAGATCGTGGCTGCAAAAGGTGAAATTAGTGAAATAACAACAACCATCAAAGAAGTGGCAGGACCGACCTGGACCGCTCTGGATAACGCCATCAGGCAGCTCGAGTCCGACAAAGATTCGAAACCCGCTGCTTACGGTTATCATAGCGCCATAGCCGAAAAGCAGGACATCATCAAGTGGGTGCAGATCGATCTCGGCCAACCACAGACCATCCAGTCCATCACGCTGACAGGTTGCGATGATGAGTTTAATGGCATTGGGGCGGGATTTGGTTTTCCCCGGCGGTTCCGTATTGAGGCTTCGCTTGAGGAAGCCTTTGAAGAAAGTGTTGTGTTGCTGGCAGACAGAACCAAGGAAGACATTCCCAATCCGGGGGTGGCTCCACTCCGTATCGACACGGCTCCAATCAAGACACGCTATATCCGAATCACCGCCACCAAACTGGCTCTGCGCGCGAACGACTACATTTTCGCCTTGGCCGAGTTGATGGCCATGGATGCCAATGAGAAGAACGTGGCCCGGGGAAGCACGGTTACGGCACTAGACAGCATCGAAGCACCGGTGCGATGGGCCAAATCAAATCTGGTGGACGGACTCTACGTCAACATGGAACAGAATGCCCCTGACGGTAAGAGTATCCAACAGTTGAAGGAAGAGAGAGACCATCTTTGGAATCAGGCCACCAAACCCGAATGGGCGTATCGACTCCAGAAATTGAATCAAACACTCCAAAACCTGGAATCCAATCTGGCATCACTCCCCGAGCCTTCAAAGGTTTACGCAGGCACCATCCATAAAGGCAACGGAGCCTTTCGCGGAACCGGCAACGAAGGAGGCAAACCCCGCCCCATCCACATCCTGGCACGCGGAGATGTTGCCCAACCCGGCAGGGAAGTCGGCCCTGGAACCATTCCGGTCATAATGGGTCAGGACACCCGATTTAATTTGCCAAAAGATCATTCGGAAGGCGAACGGCGTGTCGCACTGGCGCGCTGGATCCTGGACAAGCATCACCCGTTGACCTGGCGGTCGATCGTCAACCGGGTTTGGCACTATCATTTCGGAACCGGCATTTGTGACACACCCAACGATTTCGGACACATGGGAGGTCAACCTTCCCACCCTGAACTCCTGGACTGGCTGGCGGTTTACTTCAGGGACAATGGACAATCATTCAAGCAACTCCATCGCCTGATCCTGACATCCGCCACTTATCGACAGACCTCCCGAACCGATTCCGCCAAGTTCGCATTGGATTCGGGAAACCGATACCTGTGGAAAATGAACCGGCGCCGTCTTGAAGCGGAATCCCTCAGGGATTCGGTGCTGCTGCTCGCAGGCAAATTGGATCAAACCATGGGCGGGCCGGCGTTCATGGACTTTGTCTTGGAGAAACCAGAGCATTCGCCTCACTACGAATACCGGTTGTATGACCCGATGAATTCCCTTTCACATCGACGATCCATTTACCGTTTCATCGTGCGCTCACAGCAACAGCCATTCATGACCACGTTGGACTGCGCCGATCCGTCCCTGCTGGTAGGCAGCCGAAATGAAACCCTCACCCCCAATCAGTCCCTGGCCTTGTTGAACAACCCGTTCATGATCGCCCTCTCGGAAGCATGGGCGGAAAAACTTTCAAAGCAGCACCCGCAAACACGCAGTCAGATTCAAAGAGCCTTTGAAGAAGCCACCGGGCAAAAACCCTCGCAGGAAGAAATGAACCGTTGGGAAACTTACGCCAACGCGCATGGACTGGCCAACACCTGCCGTTGGATGTTCAACCTGAACGGATTCATGTTCGTGGATTAGGCCGTCTCGAACGGCAGATTCGAAACGGCCTGAAATCGATCACGATTAATCTTCGAAATCGTAGATCACCACTCGCTTACAAACGCGCTTGAAAACCTCTTCAACAAACTTCACGTGCTCAGGGTGTACCTGGTAAGCATCCTGGGTGGCTTTGTCCTCGAAGACAATGTTCAAAGCCACCTGATAGGACTGATCCACCACCGGACGCTCACTGGTCGCCATACGGCCCACATGAAAATGCAAAGCACCGGGAATATCCCGCAGATACTTGTTTGCCCCGTCAATCAATTCCTGAGCCGCATTAGGTTGCTCAGGATCCGTCCAAAAAATCACAACATGTGAAAACATAACCGGATTTCATCGTTTTTGAAGATAGAGAGCAAACACTTTTTTCCTGACTGCACGAACATAGACAAACATTCCTCAAAAATTCTCAGCCTGTTCCAATCCGCCGCTACGATTTTTGGATTTTTCGCATCAACAAAATGTCTCCCCATCCCAAGCATATGCCTGCATACCAAAAAGCCAAAATGTGCGAACGCGAAAACAATAAAGGTGTTGTTTAACATTTTAACAAATATTAACGTTTTCACATGATGAACGCGCTTGGAACGCAAATCAAACGAGAGTTTGAACAAAACAATGCGGTCTGCTCCAAAGTCATTGATTTGTTCCAATTGATCTCGAACAAATCAAGATTCCGAATCTTGTGCATCCTGTCACAGGACGAATTCTGTGTGAACGATATCGCTGAAATTCTAGACGAAACAAAACTGTCCAACATCTCACAGCAACTGCGCATTCTGTCCCTTGCCGGAGTCATCGCCAAGAGGAAGGAAAATAAGTTTGTTTTCTATCGCCTTGCCGATGAGCGCTTCGGTCAGATGCTCCAATTTTTACGCAAGTCTTACTTAAAACCGGAAGGAACCGAGCTATGAAAAATCTTCTAATCTTAGGCGCCGGAACAGCCGGCACAATGAT
>JAQCFT010000146.1 GCA_027619545.1 Verrucomicrobiota bacterium
GGATAGTTGGGAAACAAAAGTTCGAACCCCTTTTGGAGCCATGTATCCATTCGAAACCAGCCATTCAACGAACCGCTTTTTCCAGGCATCAACAGGCACTCCCGTGGTCCGCACGCCAAAACCATGTCCACCCTCCTGAAATAAATGGAATTCCGTCGGGACTCCGGCCTCTTTCAGGGCCATTGCCAGCGCGATGCTGTTCTGACATCCGTCGTTAAAGGCATGCGCCATGAAAACGGGCGACATATCGGCATGGATGCGGGAGGCAAATTCTTCTTTCAATTCGGTCGTTCTAAATTTCAATAAACCGCCTGAATAGATCAGGCCGACAAAATCAGGATGAAAGGCGTGATTGTCCGTTGCGTCCACCTGGTCGTACAGGCGGGTGTGGTGGTGGGTGGCAAGCCAGGCGCCGATTTCGCCACCTGCTGAAAAGCCTATGAATCCGACCGCATTCACGTCGATACCCCATTCTGGTGCATGTTGACGCAGCAGGCTCATGGCCCGTTGGGCATCGATGGCTCCGCTTTTTGCCGGGCCGGGGACACGGTATTTCAGAACTCCGGCGATGATGCCGTGTGCATTCAACCATTCAGCCACCTCCAATCCCTCGTGTTCGTAAGCAAGTCGCTGCATGCCTCCACCCGGACATATCAGGATGGCAGTGCCGTTGGCGGTTGTTGCCTTGGGCAGGTAGATTTCGAGGGAAGGGGTTGCGATCTGGGTGATCTGGTAGAAAGGGCGGGGGCGGTTCTGTAATTTGACTTCCGGGCCGGTGGCTCTTGTGACACCGGGAGGTTTGCCAGGCCAAAGTGAGAGGGTATGGTCCGGTTGCGCGGCAATGACAGGAATCGTCACACACAGTACAAATAACAAGTATAATAAACGTTTCATGGATGGTGTCTTTGTCGCCCTGAATCTATTCAAGACATACCGGAAACGCACTTAAAAAATGTTTGCTGTTTTGTTGCGAAAAGGTTGGTTCAAGTTGTTACAGGAAGACGCAAGTGGATGTTTTGGACTGCGGTGGTCACGACACCGCTCTGGATACGCCAGGGGAACGTTGAGATTGGCTGATATACAATACCATTCTATTCCTTATAGTGGAACCTACGGGTGTTGGTTCACAGCTACCGTGTTTGAATGCGAATTGAACCAGCGGACCAGACCCGGAACGGCGCTCAGCGCGCTCGCTGTCCTGAGCTCGCCGGTCCTTCTTCACCTTGCTGGAAGGACGCGAGCAGCAATCAACCGGGTGGCACTCGACGCTTATGCTGGCTGGTTCCTGGACTTGCTTTTGAAACTGGCCCAGGTGCTCAGGGGCATGAGGCCGATGGCGATGATCAGGATTTGACTGGCATTGAAGATCATGAGCCACTTGAAGGCGGCTCCCATGAATCCGTAAGAGTGCAATCCCACGTTCAACATGTTCACTCCAAACCAGGAGAATGCCGTCACAATGTTGCCAAACACGGCCAGATTCATCATGCCCCGTTCACGGATCATACCTCCCCAGCGGGCGTGAAGGATGAGCGCGTTCCAAATCACAATCAGGAGGGCGCCATTTTCTTTTGGATCCCAGCCCCAGAAACGACCCCAGGATTGATCCGCCCAGATGCCTCCGAGAACCGTTCCCACGAAGCTGAACAAAGTCGAAAAACAGATCACACCATACACCATGCGGGTGAGGGACTGAGCTGTTTGTTTGGAAAGGGAATGGGTGAAGAATCCTCGCATGATGTAAACAATGGCCAGGAATCCTGAAAAGAAGGTGGATGCATAACCCAGGGTGATGGTGACAACATGGGTGGCCAACCAGAAATTGGTGTCCAGAACCGCTCTGAGAACACCCATGGTGTCGCCTTCCAAAGCCAGGTTATGTGCGATGATCAGCGACAGCACCCCGACGATGCTGGCGATCGCGGCACCGATGGCGTCGCGGTAGATGCGTTCAAGAATCAAGCCCAGAATCACCGCGCCCCATCCGACAAAAATAGCCGAGCTGTAGAGGTTGGTGACCGGCGGGCGCCCTTCAATATACATGCGCGTGAGGAGTCCGCCGGTGTGAACGATGGCAGCCAGGGCAACCAGGTAAAACGCTGTCTTGCGGGTGCCTTCAGATCCGTTTACCCAGGTGACGCAGGCCAGGATGAAAGCGATGAGATAAATCACCGTGCTTTTGTAGAAGGGCGCAAAGCGATTGTAGGAATATTCAATGTGGGTGCGTTTCAATTCCTTGTCAAAGTCCGATTGAAGGGATTGGCGGTATTGGTTGAGGGCTTGGTTGAAGTTGCCCGAATCATCCGCATGAAAGGAGCTTGCCATGCGTGCATAGGATCGTACGGCGGGCTTGACATCCTGCGTCTGAATCGCGGTGATCAAATTGGTTCCAATGTTGCTCCATTGATCATCCATTCCAGAGTCCTTCCTCGGCGGAACCATCAGGGTGCGCGCTGAACTCAGCATCTGGAACCGGTCCATGTAAGCAGAAAATTGCCCCAATATCGCTTCGTCATGTTCCTTTCCGGCCACCTGATTGCGATAGGCTTCCAGACCGGGCGTGATGATGGCGAGGTAATTTTCCAGGTCGCTGTTAAAGTTGTGAGAGTCCTGAGGGGCGATGGTGTTTTTCAGCTCCAGATAAGTGTTCATGCCCACCCAGATTTTGATCACCGCTTTTTCAAAAGGAGAGCGAAGTGCTTCCTCTTGTTCGAAGGCGCTTTGGGCATGGTGTCGGATGGTTGGGAATCGATCCCGGATTTCATTGAACGTGAAATAACGTAGTCCGGATTTGTCCAAACCTTTTCCATCCAGGCTGAGTTCTCCCACCAGATCGGGGTGGTTGATGGCAAAGATGTATCGTTCGTCCGCGATTTCCGGATGCATCATGACTTCCATGAGCCATTCCGAGGGGTTCAGTTTTTTGGGGTGTTTGGAAAATTGATACCAGCGTCGTTCAGTCAGCTGACCTTTGCCGTCACCCCTGATTTCCAGAAAGTTGCCCCATTCTCCTTTTTCATTGTTGCCTTCCAAAGGCACTTTGCGTGTGCCACGGATAAGCTTCAACGCATTCATGCCCACAGAATCGAGCGGCTGCAGGCGGCCTTCGCGTAAAACGGGAAGCTGGCCGAATTGCACGTCATCCATGTATCCGCGTGGTTTGGCGGGGCGCATGGCGGAAACGATCCAGAGGGTGAAGAGTCCGAGAACGATGAATGGGAGGAATTTCTTCATAGTATTTTGTTCAGTCGGAGGATGTGAAAGTATCAGGAATGGTTAAGCTGCTTGTTTGCGTTTTTTGACGAATGCCAGGAGGTGGATCATGAACTGGATGAGCAATCCCAATCCAACCATGATACAGGCAAAGTAGGGGGTCAGCCACGTGGGATTTTTGACCACCTGAAACACGGAAGAGGGGGTCATGCCGGATCTTCTGACGACTTCACCGGCAGTCATCTGGTGCTGGAAAAAGGTCATTCCCTCATATCTCAATGGATGGTTCATGTAAATCAGCACTTCACGGTCTTCTCCGGTATTGTCGTTTTTCAAGCGAACACGGCTGGCGAAATTCTTGGGAAGGTCTGTGCCGGTGTACTTGTCGTGTGTGGCTCGGAGAAGGGTTAAGGAGAAGTCCTTGTAGTAACGCTTGGCTCTCATCGCCACTGAGTATTGTTTCCCGTTGTGACTGAATTTCTGGGCATTCATGCGAGTCGCTACCAGCCATTGCCCCAAAGATGTATCGCCATCCAATAATTCCACAATGGCCGCCTTCATGTCCCTTGAATCCATGCTGGTGGCCGGAGGTATAGGCTTGAGGTATACATTATCAAATCCTGTCGTGGCTTCTACCCTGGTATAACCCGACTTCTGGTTCCCGTCTTCATCGATAAGCGACCCGGTCAGGCTTACGTTTTGCCAGTAGTCGTGGACTTTGACTTTAAAAGGAAGGGAGTCGGCGATGATCACAGATCCTTTGCTTCCGGCAATGAGTGAATCGGCAATTGTATAGACCTTGTCTTCAGTCGGATTGGAATGATCAATCAGCACCCATTCGTCCAGTTTGAAATCTTCCGAATGTGAACTGGTTCCGCCTTCTTCAATTTCCATGGCGCTTTCGCGTGAGAGCGCATCCGTGAAAACCTGTCCAAGCAACAACAGGATCAACCCTGCATGCGTGATATAAATGCCGAATTTCTTCTTCGTCAATTTGAAGCGGCTGACAAATGCGGCAACCAGATTGATCATCAGGAAGACACCCACCAGGTAACCACCCGGCAGTACCGGGATTTTCCAATCCGCATTTTCAGGACCCCAATAGATCAGTAAACTTTTGAAATAAAGTTCCTGAACCTGGTAGAGCCCCTGGTCGACCTGCGCCATCGTGCCGACGAATACGATGATGAGGAAAAACGCCAGGCAGGTGACGGTCAGTTTAAGGGAAGTGAAGAACTTGGTGATCTGCTTCAGCATGATGCTAGAATTGAACGGATTGAACGAATGACTTGAAGTTTTCTGTTTCCTGTTGGACGGCTGCCGGCGTGCCCATGGCCTTGAAGAACCAGGTCTGATTTCCTTTTGGCACAATCACCGCGTCGATCTGTTGCGAGGCTCCCGGCAGACTGACGTAGGTGGATTCGATGTCACCCACTTCGATACTGCTCGCCATGGATGTCAGATCCGCTTCACTTGCCGGAGGTAATCCGACTTGTCCGCGCCAGCGGTTGATGTTTGGCAATGTTCCGCCTGCACCGCCTCCGAGCATGGAGACCGTGACCTCCACCGCTCCGCCTTGAGCCGAAAAACTGGCCAGAATCATGGAGCGTCCCCCTTTGTCGGTCCACGAATCGGGAATCGTCCATTTCGGGAGATTGGAGGAAGCCGTTGAAGGTCGGGTGGGCGGAGCGCTGGCGGCCGCCATGTTGACCCCGGCATGTGGGTCGGCGGTTGTGCGGGATGCCGCGATTTCCTTTTGCATGGCATTCAGATCAACTGAGCCCAGAAAGGAAGTGAATCCGTCGATTTCCTTTTCGAGGTGATCCTTTTGACCGGTCATTTTGAAAAACCAGGTGCCGGTGGGTGCGGCCACAAACGCCGTAATGATTCTGGCACCCGACATTTCGCCCGGCGCGTTTTCCGGTGCCGTCAAATCGAAGATACGCCCCTGTAGATCCCCGATTTGTACGGGATCAGAAGACTGCTCCACTTCTTCCTTGGTGATGGGGGGAAGTTGCAACTGGCTTCGCCACAGGTTGACGATTTCGTGATCCGCAACATTCAGACTAGGCATGGGAAGAATAGCCACTTCGGCCTCCTCTCCATTCTCACCTCTCACGTCGTAAGTGGCCAGTCGCATCGCGCTGGTGCTTGCTGTTTTTGTCCAGTTGGAGGGTAGTTGGTAGGCTACCTTTTTGGGGACGGTATAAACCTGAATCTGATCGTCCTGTGAACAACCTGCCATCAACATCACGGCAGCAAAACAGCACATGAGCCAGGTGGTTGACTGTTTGCCTTGGGTCAAAGCCTTGAATTTCAAATGTATCACTTGTTTAAAGCTATGGGTTTTTCTTGCGATATGGAGAACAAGAAACGTGTGGATACAATGTGGCCAAAGCTGCGCTAAATCAAGTGGGAACTTGCTCAAGGCAATTGGTGTTTGAAGTTGGTCAATATTTGGGCACTGGGCGCGCCGGCTAATGTTCTTAAGAACTCAGGCTTATGATGATTCCTCGTCTTCCTGTTTTTGCTGTTCGAGGATTTTTTCAATGGTGGCATCCAGCAGTTCCGTATAATCGGTCACCGACATGCAGCGGGGATCGATCTTGCCTCGAGCCTGGTAGAGCCAGCCGCTGGCATAGGGATCTTTTGTGATGGCGGACAGGTCTGAATTCAAGGCGGGATTCACTTGATCAAAAGTTCCCTCGACCAGGGCATACAGATCCGAGATCGCCTTGAAACCTTCCATCCATCCGATGATTTGACCGAACTGAACGGTGTCATCCGATTTGACTTCAAAATCCTGATCCACCATATCACCCAGCATACGGGTTGCGAATTTGGTCAGTCCCACACGCCACAGTCCTTCCTCGATCTCGCACACCCAGCCATGTGAAGGGCTGTAGAGGTAGCGCTCGGGCAGATGAGTGACAAAGGTGGATTTCTTGTAGAATCGTTTTTTGTTTTGGTTCGGTTCGTTCACGGTAAAGGCTTCATCCCTACTTGCCACAAGTTGCTTTGCAAAGCAAAATGCGATGGAATTTGCTTGAAGTTTTAGATCGAATTAGGTTTTTGCTATGCTGATCGGTGCTTCTGAACGGGATTTTACGGAAGGATCGATGGAATTTGCACCTATTATGCCAACATACGAATATCAATGTGAGAAGTGCGGATTGGAATTTGAACAGTTTCAATCCATGAAAGACGACGCCCTGACCACCTGTCCAAAGGACATTTGCCAGAAAAAACAATGGGGCAAGGGAAAAGTTCACCGGGCGATTGGAGCCGGCGCGGGACTGATTTTCAAGGGGAGTGGTTTCTACATTACCGATTACCGCAGTGAAAGTTACAAGGCCGGCGCCAAAAACGATAAACCCAGCCCTGCCAAGGAAACCAAATCCAAATCCAGCTCCAAACCCAAGAAATCCAAGTCAAAGAGTTCGTCCTGATACTTTTATGGCGATTTTGGAATGATGTGTGCTTGCAAGGTGACATGCTGAATCCCTTCCAAAGAACGACGACGTACCGGCGTTTTTGCCAGTTACTTGCCGGCATCTTGCTGAGTCTTGGCGTTTTGGGCGGTATGGCTGGCACCTTGGTCAGCAAAAGTGAACAGTTCGTCGTTGTTTGGGATGGAGAAATATTTGAGCCATCGAACCTTAATGGCTTGGAAAAAAACAACGGTTTGATCGCATTGACGCCCGATTTGGTTGCCCTGAATGCCGAGCAAATCAAGGACATGATGTTGCAGGCTCTTGGCGTGCAGGACAGCTGGCGCAATAAAATCCGGTTTACCATCAGCTCCAGCCGTCGATCCAAAGAGCCGTTCATTACCGTTCCGACGCGATATGCCAATGGGTGGGGATTTCAAGTGGTGTTGAAACCCAAAATCTCTGAAGACATTTGGCTCAGGAACCTTGTTCATGTCCTTCTTCTGGAGATTGTCAACCGCCCCTCACCGGAAGTCATGTGCCATCCCCCCGCCTGGTTGATTGAGGGGCTTCGACAGTTTGTGGTGCATTCTGCCATCATGGATCCATCATTGACTGTGGACGACATGGTGGAGGTCGGGGTTCCCAGCGATAAACTTGGCAAGCCCACTCCCTGGTTTTACAAGCGGGAATCGACCTTCCAGGCCAAGCAATTCCTTCAAACCAATGATCCGCTCAGTGCCGAGCAGTTATTTTCATCGGATGACCAATGGGTGCGGACCATGAACTTCAGGCATTGTTCCCATTTGATGTTTCGGGAATTGAGCCTGATGGTGGACGGAAAATCTACCATGCACCGCTTCATCGAAATGCTTCCAAACTATCTTAATTGGCAAACAGCGTTTCATCAGGCCTACCGTACTTCTTTTCCCAATATGCTCAGCCTTGAAAAATGGTGGGCTGTGCTGACTGCCTCCATGACGCAATACAACGACAGACGCCGGTGGGGGATGGAGAGAAGCCTGGAGGAATTGGGCAGGATTCTCAATCCACCTGCAAAAATGGCCGTTTTGGAAGACGACCTGCCCCGCTGGCAAACGTTTGCCATCAAAGATGTCATTGCCACCTGGGATGAAGAGGAGCGTGAGGCCCAAACAAAGCATCTGATCCAGCAATTGCAGTTGTTGAAAGCCCAGTCCCACTTTGAAGTCATGCCGTTGATCGAATCCTATCTGGACTTGTTTCAGTCCTTTGATTCCATGATGGATGACGTCGGATATGAGCCTGAACGACGAGGGCAGCTGGCCACCAGGGCCTCGGCTGTCATCAAGAAAACGACCCGTCAGCTGGAGCAATTGGAAAAGCAACGCCTCCGTTTTCTGGAACACTATCAATCCCTTGATGCCGCCCAAAATATACAGGCTACCAATTAGGAGACTTTTTGGAGATTCAAGCCTGACATCGCGTAGCTGCTACTGTCTGACGGATTCAATATTCTGAATTCCCAACGCTTGTTGTTCGTTGCCACAAACCGCCGTGAGTTCCTGATCCATGAGCGGTTGTCACTGAGGCTTTCCATCCATTTTCAGGATGCGCGGTTCCCATTCGGAGGTGATCGGCATTTTTGAAAGGATGAATCCATGAGTGCCCGATTTTTCCAGATGACGTATCTGGGCCGTTTCTTCTTCCGGTGTGGTGTTCCATCCTTGCAGTATGCCGATCAGTCTCTCAGGAGGAACGGCAGGGTGGTTGAATCGTTTGGATTCGCTGGCAAAGCTGTCGATGGCTTTAGGGATCCATCCTGCTCTTGTGCCATAGACGTCCAGGTCACGTTGAAGTTCCTTGTAAGTCAGCAGGGCCGCCAGATGTGTTGTGGCCTGGGAGATGGGAGCGAGCTGCTTGGACCACTCGCGCCAGCAGGCGCCGTTATAACATCCCACCCCGGCACACAGGCCGTCCTTATCATGCGCTTCACACTCGGTGGCCCACACCGGGATGCATTCCATATCGGGATGCGCCTCCATTACCCGTTTGATAAACTGAGCCGGGGCTGTGTGGCCCAGGTTCCTGGCGGTTGTTTTCGGGCCGTAATCGGTGGTCCATCGACATAGTGTATGCCCGCATCCGCAAGCCGTTGGCGCTCCCTGGAGGTCGTTCAGGAACACACCTTTGGCTGAAGGCCATTGTTCCAACAGATCATTTACTTTTTCAAAATGAGCTTCAAATGCTCCTTCGAAAAACACGGGGACCCATGGAAACACTTTTACAACTTCCCCTTGCGTTTCCTTGGGGAAATTCGGGTGAAAACGGCGCCATTCAGGATGTCCTTGAATGCTGGCCATCCATTCGGGGTGTTGGGCTGCCATTTGTTCATCCCGGGCGATTTCGATCCAATACCATACTTCCAGATCATGTTCTGTCAGTCTTTGGAGAGCCCTCAACTGTGAGTCGGTGGGGGATGACTGGATGTTGATGACCAATTGCTTGTATCCGGAGTCCTTTAATGGCTGTGCTTGCTGATGTTGCAGCCAGGAGGCTTCTATCAACAAGCCCTTTATCAGGTCGTTCGCATCTTGAGCCAGAGCTTTCCAGCTCAGGAGTGCCAAACAGCATCCAATACAGATTCGAAGGCAGGATGTCATGGTTTTGTTTGGGGTTGAAACGAGGTGGATGCCGGATATTCCGCCATCCAGGCTTCTGCACGGCATTGAATGGATGGAATCCATTCCAGTTCCGTACCCCGCAGCGGACCATCCACTGCCCGACCTGCCAGTGTCCATCGGCTATTGGTTTCATTGTCCATGAAGGGGGCTGTTTCCGGAGCGATATCATCTGCGCGGAAGGTCAGTATTTTGTCGCCCACCTGACGGATCCATGCAGCGGAAGTTTCTTCTGTTATCGGATCGGAGGCCGTGACGGGAAGTTTGTTCAGTGTGTCATTGTAGCAGGCCCTTTCCCTGGTCAAATCAAGAGGAAATGCCATTTGACCATCTTCGCTTTCAACGCCCATCACGAGGTCGTTCGCGATGATTTGGGTTTTCTGTGAATGCTGCTGAGACCAGGCGTCGGCATCGGGAAGTTCGACAACCGGGTATTTATCCCCCTTGAAAAGATTGTAGGCGGTGGATTCGGGGTGCAACATCAGCCAATGTCCCCAGGTGGTCGTCATGGATGGGATCCGTTGCAGGGTTTTTCCTTCCTGCGGTCCCTCCAAAGCCCGTCCGCTCAGAGCGGACCAGACAGTGCCATCTTTGCTTTTTACGAGCATGACTCCTTTCCGCCATCCATAAAACGAGTAACCGTAATCCTTTTTATAGGCGGCAACGTAGCCACCTTCCGGATCATAGAAAAAGAGTCCGTAAGTGTCGTTGATGATCCGTGGTCCCGCCAGAAAGTGTCTTAATGGGATGGCGCCTCCATTATGGGCACCTCGCAGCCAGGCAACAACCTTGTCGGTGTTTTCCACAAATCCTTTTCGGTGTTCTGTTGAGACATAAGAGCAGGGAGGTTCGGTCAGGGCTTCAAACAGGAGTGGTTGGATCTTCCAGTCTTCACGGGATGCGCCTTGGGTGGTTGCTTGCGAAAATATCACGCACAAGACCCACAACAGTGACGAAGGCATTAGATATGTCAAACGGTTCATATGTGTTGCGAGAGAGATTTACTTTCAACTTATGCCTGACACTCTGCATTGAATCTGTGAGGATGCAATTCAAAGATCGATGAGTGAGGAACCAGCCACATCTCCATCCATGACACCCGCCGGCGTGCTCTACGTTGTACCGACTCCCATTGGCAATCTGGAAGACATTACCTTGCGAGCGTTGAATATTTTAAAATCCTGCGATTTGGTGCTCGCGGAAGATACGCGTCATACGGGGCAGTTGTTGAAACATTTCGACATCGGGAAGCCCATGCTCAGTTACCACAAGTTCAACGAGGCTGCGCGTCAGGAACAGATCCTTGAGCGGTTGTCTCAAGGGGGGCATTTGGCTTTGGTGACCGATGCCGGAACGCCTGGGATCAGTGATCCGGGCCAGCGTATTATCGCGGAAACCATTCATCAGGGGTTTCGTGTGGAGCCATTGCCGGGCGCATGTGCTTTTACCACGGCCCTGAGCGGATGTGGTTTGCCGACGGATGAGGTGCATTTCCTAGGCTTTCTTGACCGTAAGAGCGCCCGACGACGACGGAAGCTCGAATCCTGCCTGGATATCCCTGGAACGCTTGTTCTTTATGAATCGCCTCATCGGATTGAAAAGCTTTTGGAAGAACTGAAAGACTTGATGCCTGACCGTGATGTGGTGTTGGCCAGGGAATTGACCAAGAAATTCGAACAATGGGTGAGGGGACGGGCGGAAGCACTCTGGGAGCGACGCCAGTCCATTAAAATTAAGGGTGAGTTCGTGGTAATGATTGGCCCGGAAATCTCGTGAAAGGGATGAATGTTTGAGTCGTTCCTTAACGGCAATCCTTCAGGGCGCTCATCACCATTTTGTCCTTTTGGGCAAATTGTATCGATCAGACCAGACCTGAAATGGCGGGGGCCAGCCGATTCGGTTGTTCACGGGTTGTGCGTTTCGCTACCGAAGAAGGAGGTTATTCCTCTTTCTGCTGCTGGGAAATGGTTGCTTTAGATTCCGCTTCATGTTCCTCACTGGAAGTCTCGTTTTGGTTTGGATCCGAACTTGGCGTGGGGGCGTAATCGGTTAATTCCGTGTGGACTTCCACATGTCCCCGTTCGCTTTCCTCTTCAATAACAGGGTCCATGTTCCAGACGATGAGAAAGACGACCGCCAGAATGAGAATAGGTAATGG
>JAQCFT010000147.1 GCA_027619545.1 Verrucomicrobiota bacterium
ACGCGAACACATTTTGATTGCCAGCTTCGCCGGCGAACCTCCGGCATCGGGAGGAGGATGTGTGTCGTTTTAGCCCGATTTATGATGCGTCCTATTTGGCTGGGAAGCTCCGTCCTGCTGGCGGTTCTGGTTCTCAGTAGTTGTAAATCCAAACCCAAATCGGGCCCGGAACCGGCTTCTGCCACGGTTTCAAGCGAATCACCGAATCAGGAAAACCCAGGAACAACTTCGAATGCGGATGAGATCGTGCTTGAGGACACGACTTATAACAAAACCTACGATGCGGAGTTCAAAAAGATCTTTGAACTGGCCAATAAGGGCCACTGGGAGGAAGCAGAAGTCATGGCTGGAGAAGTGTATAACCGGGAAAGCGCCAGCCCCGGTCCCATGGATCCTTCTGTGGAACGTGTATATCGGTGGGTCTCCAAACAAGCTCAAATCATTCGGGATCAGGCCTTGGAGGACAAGATACGCCAGATCGACTCCAAGAATTCTGTTTTCAGTCCAACCCTGAAATCATTGGTCACCGAACAGACCGACAGAGGACTGCCTCCCCGCAAAGATTTGCGAGATGCAGTTCAGGAGATTGAAGCCACACCTTATGTTCCAGAAACATATAACAAGACAAAGACGATTATCCGTCGCAGTGAAATGTTCGATTTCAAGAGTCAGCAAGGACGTATGGCCAGGGAGCTGGACAAAGAAATATCCGTCAAGATGGATGATGTCGATCTGGAAACCATCATCTTCCAGATCGGGGACAAAGAAGATATCAATTTCGTTGCCGATCGTTCACTTGCCGCTTTTAAACAGAAACTGAGCATCAATTTCGACAACGTCAGGCTGGGTGAGTTTCTGGATTACGTTTCCCGTAATTTCGACCTTCAGTTTCAGGTCGGTGATGATCTGATCTGGATTGTTGACGGCAAGGATGCCACCAAGACCATTGAAGAAACACGCATTTATCGGCTTCGAAAAGGATTCATCCTGCCGGCAATTTTCGGAGCGGATGAAGTGACCAAGACGGAAACCCGCGCCAAAGATGGCACAGTGACCACGGTCACGACTCAAAAAGCCCGGACTTTTGTGCGCGATGGTGCGGGAGGGGCACCCTCCATTGAAAACGCCATTAAGAAGTTTTTCAAAGGTTCCGATCACGAAATCGACTATGAGCGCAACATCATTCTGGCAACCGGGACACGTGAGCAGCTGGACGTGTTGGAGCGGATTATTGAGGAGTATGACCGGCATTTGCAGCAGGTATTGATCGAAGCACGTTTCATCACCGTTTCAGAAGCGGCTTTCCTTCAGTTGGGAGCGCTTTGGGAGACAGGACGCAACCCTGCCTCGGAAGGGCGTACATCTGAAGATTTCCTGGGATTCGGCCCTGAAAATGTTGGGCTTGGATTGCAGGAAACGTTTACCAATATCCTTGATCGTGATAATCTGAGTGTGACACTTACCGCTCTGGAGCAGGAAGGGGAAACCCAGACACTGAGCGCGCCCCGGCTGACCTTGGTTAACAATCTCCCCGCCACGATTTCTGATGGCAAGGTACAGTATTATTACGAAGAATATACCATAACTCAGACCATCAACGAACGAAACATAGTCTCTTCACTTGTTCCCAAAGGCAGCCCCAAGCAGATCACTTCCGGAGTGACCCTGGATGTGCTCGCCAGCATTGGTGGGGACGGTCAGTCCATCTATCTGGCTCTCAGCCCCGAAGTGAATCAGGACGTCGAACTGGTTCCTTTCGCGACAGTTTCAGATGCTTCCGGGAACAGTTTTGAAATTCGTCTCCCTCAATCCCGAACCCAATCCCTGGCCACGCGTGTCATTGTTCAATCCGGTCAAACCGTCGTGATGGGTGGGGTGCTGGAAAGAGAGCAATCCACGTTTGTGGAAGCGGTGCCCATTCTGGGTAAGATTCCTCTGATTGGTTCCGCATTTCGTCGTCGCACTGAAATTGACAAACCACGTTATTTGTTAATCTTCGTCACTGCGACCTTGTTGTCCGAAACCGGTGAATTTCTCCGCTTCAACGAGATCGCCGAAGGTGAACCTTTGTCCTTGCATACGCCTCGGTGAGCCTGGCCTCGATGCATATGATCACGGGGCTCAAACAACTCATTTGGCGCAACCGCCGGTGGATTGTCCTTGCGCCGGAATCCGATTCGGCGCATGTGGTGGTTTTTGAAGAGACGCTTCGTGGACCCATCCTCAGGGACTCGCATCGTTTTGACCTGGACTCTGATGCGGACTCGGGTGCCGGCAACGAGGACGCGACCGATTGGGAGCGCTTTGTTGGACGGCACAAAGATGAGTCGTGGATCATCTTGTTGCCTCATCAGGCGACCATCTCCCAGTGGATGTCCCTCAAGGTCTCCGAATCCGATCAGCTCGAAGACCGGCTGCAGGAACAAACTGAGCGTCTGGTAGGATTGGGTGAAAGCCAGATTGTCATTGATTACGAGGAAATTCCATCCCGTCAGCCCGACATATCCGCTTACTGGATCACCTATTGTCAGGAAACGGAAATCCGAAAGATTATTCGTGATTTCGGACTCTTCGATGTCGCTATCTGTGATGTGATCGGAAGTATGGATGCTTTTTTTGCATCCATTCGGACTGATGGTTGCCAACAGGGTGAGTGGATGCTGGTCGAGGTTTGCGAAGGGGGAACAGCAGTTGCGTTTTTCGATGGTCATTATCCTCACTATACATCGTTTTTTCCTGTGGGTGACGGTATGGCGCGGGAGCAGGGGTGGCGGGCTTCGGGTCCCATCCGGATAGGCCCGGGGTCATCGGTCGGCAGCGAAGTTGCCTTACAACGCACTATCAACGGCATCCCAAAAATAGCCGCCGAATGGGGTAGGGATATTCAGCGCGCTTGGCAGGAGTATCGCGTGTCCCTGCGCAAGGAAAACCAGGTGCGATCCATTGATTGCCCTGTCATGCTGATAGCGTCACCTGAAGTGCAGGATGCCTGGGCGGAGGCAGCCCGATCGGTGTTGGGATTGGAACCTCTCCAAGCGTCCAAGGTGTGGGGGGATTCCATGCCAAATCTGACAAGTCGGGAGAGAAAACATTGGGGTGGGTTTCAGGCTGTACATCATCGGGCCATGGATGTGCCTTCCTTGCTTCCTGAGGCGGTCAAGTGTTCATGGAACGAAAAGCAGATCAATCTGGTGCTTCGCTCTTTGGCATTCCTGAGCTGTGTCCTTGCCATCGTGGTGATGGGGGTGGCCGTTGTGCAGAAAGCCATGCTTTGGAGAGCCAAGGCGGAATTGATCGAAGCTGTGGATGCCATTGAAGGACGATTTGATCAGAGTCTTCTTGTGTTGCAGGGACTGAAGGAAGAATACAAAATGTTGCGTCCAATCATAGAAGCCGAGCAGCACACACTGGCTACTCTGGATGTGCTTGGGGCGATGCAGGAGATCCGAACCAATTACCAAGGCTGGATGGTCTT
Source organism: Verrucomicrobiota bacterium (assembly GCA_027619545.1). Classification (GTDB taxonomy): domain Bacteria; phylum Verrucomicrobiota; class Verrucomicrobiia; order Limisphaerales; family AAA164-E04; genus AAA164-E04. The sequence goes on from JAQCFT010000147.1 coordinate 3,476, forward strand.
GCTGGCCGACAAGCAGTCCTACTACATGGGAGACGAGACGGCGCGGACGAATCCGGTGTCGAGTACGAATACCTTTGCCCCAGTCCCCACCAACCAGATTCCTTTCAAACGTGGTTTTATTGTTGAGACCGTCTTGAATTCCAGCGGCGAAGCCATGCGAAATGAGCTGGAAGAAATTGTGGGATTTCTCAAATCGAGAGAGTATCTGCAAAATGCCGACATCCTTCCGGGAGATACGCGACGCATGCTGGTTGATTCGAATCTTGTGGTTGCCGGAAAGCATTTTGCCTTCAGTCTGGAACTGCCTGTTCCGGATGACGAAGGCTTGTCGACCGAATCAGTTTCCAATCCGCGCGCAACCGATCGCAACATCGTGCCTGTATGGCGAAATCTGCAGCCTGAAGTGGGGAGTGCAGGCGAGAAAATGGAGACCTCGCAGCCATGAAAGCCTTGTTCCAATCTTTGGTGTCCGATACGCGCACACTTTTGTTGTGGGTGGTGTTGATCATTTTGGGTTATTTCGTGGTGCTGATCCCGGTCGATCAAAAGGTGAAATCGCTGAACCGTCCTCTTGAGGAAGCGTGGCAGCGATTGGGAGCAGCCATCAACACCAACCGACTTGGCGCAACATTGGATATACAGCACATGAACCAGATGGCCACGGATATGGAATCCCAATTCACGCAGTTTACCGATGCCGAAGCCGAACTGATCAGTCGGGTTCTGCTTTCTGAAACGGATCAGGCAAAGATTAGTCAACCTTTTCAGCTGGTGGAGTTTGATAATGCCCTCGTGACCCTTGGAGAACAACTCAGAAGGGAGGCCGGCGTTAAAAAAGTGACACTTGAAGCCGGAGTTTATGACGGGTTGCCGCATCATGACGTGACTATTTCGGAACCACGGCTGCTCTGGGCTGACCTCGCTTTTTCACGGTATATTCTGACCCTGGCTATCGAGTGCCAACCGGTCCAGATCTTTGATTTTCAGACACTGGACCGTGCGGTCGATCCCGAAGTGGTTTCGAGGGATCATCATCGGTTGCATCCATCCAGATTTCGCATTCGGATGCAGGGGACAATGGATGCCGTGCATCGTTTTCTCAGAGCCTTGCCATTACGCGGTTCCGAAGCGGAGGCGGTCGGGTTGCCTGTTCCTTACTGGGAAAAACCTGCCTTGTTTGTTGAGGGAATACTCATCAAGAAAGCCGTCGCCCAGCCTTCCGACCTGGTGGAATTGCAGCTTGTCATCAACGGATTTATTTATCAAAAACCAATGGAGGACAGCAATGGTGCCCCCTGAATCGAAAACGACAATTGCCGCATGGCCGAGACACCGGTGGGTGTCTTTGCTGGTAATCATTGCAGGGTTGATCATCGCGCTGCTCGCCGGATGGCGACTTGGAGGGGATCTGCCTGATTTGCCCCCGATTCGGTCTGAGGAAGCCAGGGAAGCAGAGCCTCTTTTTCGTCCTTTGCTGGAGCGTCCGGATTTGGGACGGAACCTTGTGGCTGAGGTGATGTCCGGTGGAAAGAATCCGTTTTATACGGATTATTTCAAACCGCCTCCCAAACCGGCTCCGCCTCCCAAACCGACCATGAAGCAGGTTGAAGTATTGTATCAAGGATGGTTTGAAAGTTCCAAACATGTTGTGGAAGCCTTTGTGACCTTGGATGGCCAAAGAGCCTCTGCACAGGCTGGCCAACTGCTGGGCAAGGATTTTACCTTGCTGGAGATTCGTTCGGATTATCTCAAAGTGAAGAGCAAGGATGACCAGGAACATCAAGTGCCGTTTAAAAAAGCCACTCAATTAAAAGTGCCCATTCCATGACGAACAACCATTCCATAGACAATCGTCATGCCGATGCGGCGGACATGCTCCTGGCACGCGGCCTCTTGACCGAAGAAGGGCTCGAAAAAATACGCAGTTTTCAGTTGCGCAGAAAGGTAAGCTGCGCCAGGGCTGTGCTGGAATTGTGGTTGGCCGGAGAAGAGGATACCATTCGTGCGCTTGCTGAATCGGAGCACCTTGAATACCTCGATTTGGAGAACTACCAGCCCGGCGACAAACTGCTGAAATCCGTCCCTGTCAAGCTGGTGTTTCATTACCAATTACTCCCTGTTCGAGTAGCTGATGACCAGATCACCCTGGCTTTCAGTGATATTCCCAGTTCCATTGAACTCGGTAATCTGCGATTGATTCTTGGAAAACGCATCCAGGTGGTGCTTGCCATACCGAGTCGCTTGCAGTCCGAAATCAAACGTTGCTTTGGTTTGGGTGCGGATACCGTCGAACATTTGCGATCCGAAAGTCAGATCCCCGATCTTGATCAGGAGATCATTTATGACGTAGGAGCGACGGGGGATCTCAAACCAAAGGACGGGGCTATTTCCAAGCTGGTCGACCAGATCCTGGATGAAGCCTTGAAGCTGCGTGCCACCGACATCCACATCGAACCCTATCGAGATGCCATTCGATTGCGGTATCGTATTGACGGAATCCTTCATAAAGTTCCCGTTCCGGAGCAGTTGAAACAGCTTTATGGCGCGATTGTTTCCCGTCTCAAAGTGATGGCGGATCTTAATATCGCCGAAAAGAGACTTCCACATGACGGGCGCATCACCATGAGTACGCAGGGAGAAAAATTCGATTTGCGTGTGTCTGTCATCCCGACCAAACACGGTGAGACCATCTGTCTGCGCATTCTGGGGCGTGAGAGTCTGTTCATGGATCTGGGACAGCTTGGAATGGACCCTGCGCAGGAAAAGCTGTTTTCCAAAATGGTGCAATTGCCGCAGGGTCTCATCCTCATCACTGGACCGACCGGTTCAGGTAAAACCACCAGCCTTTACGCAGCCCTGGCCCGGGCCAATGACGATGGACGAAAAATCATTACTATTGAAGATCCAGTGGAATACCAGATGGAAGGCATTTCCCAGATCCAAACGCGTGATGATATCGGCCTGACTTTTGCCAGTGGCTTGCGGTCGGTGTTGCGGCATGATCCAGATGTTGTTCTCGTCGGAGAAATTCGAGACCAGGACACCGCTGAAATTGCCGTACGCGCGGCCCAAACAGGACACTTGGTTTTGTCGACATTGCATGCCAACGACAGCATTGGTGTGTTGTCTCGATTGTTGGGGATGAACATGGATCCGCACTTGATCGGTTCTTCCTTGGTGGCTTCGGTTGCGCAGCGGCTGGCTCGGAGGATTTGCCCGAACTGCAGAGTTCAGGATGAGGCCATCAATGATGAATTGCGTATGGAAATGGCAGAGATCCTTGCCATTGATCCAGCTGAGGTGCGTGCCTGGAAAGGTGAGGGATGCGATGAGTGTGCCCAATTAGGTTATCGGGGGCGTGTCGCTATCTATGAATTCTTTTTGATGAACGACGAGCTGGCTGAAGCCATCGCCCAGGGGATGACCGTGACGCGGCTTAAAGAAGAAGCCCGCAGATTTGGCTGGCGTTCCTTGCGTGAGAATGCCTTCTTAAAGATTCATGAAGGTCGGATCTGTTTGGAAGAACTCCGCAGGGTCACCTGGCGCATTCGTGGAGATTCATGACGGGGACCACCTTCCAAATCGAATAGGCGAATTCGTTTGCATCAGCCCTCCGGCCATCGGTGTGGACGTTCAAAAAACCTGCACCATTTTGTGGATTTCATTCAATCTGGCTGTGGCTGTTTTGCGAGTCAGGCGAGGGAATTTGCCGTTCATCATGACCCATTGACCGTTGCGCATGATTTTGAGTTTGTCCTGCTGGGTGGCTATTTCGGAAATGTTCTTGAGAAAGGCCTTCCACTTCAGATCACTGACCAATATCAGTCGTTCCACTGGATCGGGCAGCGGACCATATCGATCTCGGAGTTCGTTTTTGATGGATTGCAGCGATTCCGTGTTGTTGACTTCGGCAAATTTGCGATAGAACTCGATACGTTGCTGCGGTTCGGTGACGTAATCCAAAGGCAAGTAACAGGGTTCTTTGGGAGCCGTCCTGGCCGCGGGTGCTTCCAGATCATCGTCTCCGTGAGTCTCAATGTACACTGCAGTTTCTCGAGGTACTGAAATTTCGAAATCGGATTGATTTTTGCGTCGGCCCGGTTTTGGTTCGGTGGATTGTTGGGAGGTGTCCGTTTCTCCAGGATTCATCATCAGAAAGTCAAAGTCGATTTTGACCTCAACACGTGGCGGAATTTTTTCCCCGCGCAGGGAACTGATGCTTTGTTTCAGCAGTTGACAATACAGATCGAACCCAATGGCCGTGATGTGGCCGCTTTGCTGAGATCCCAGCAAATTGCCGGCTCCCCGAATTTCCAGATCGCGCATGGCGATTTTGAATCCGCTTCCCAGCTTGGAATACTGCTTCATGGCGCTGAGGCGCTTCCTGGCATCGGTCAATACGCCGGCATGACGGGGAAGAAGCAGATAAGCGTAGGCCTGGTGTTTGTAACGTCCGACTCTTCCGCGTAACTGATACAATTCGCTCAGACCAAATCGATCGGCCCGGTCGATGATGATGGTGTTGGCGTTGGGGATGTCGATGCCGCTTTCAATGATCGTTGTGGAGACCAGAATGTCCGCCTCTCCATTGATGAAAGTGCGCATGACGGATTCGAGTTCCCTTGCTTCCATTTGGCCGTGTCCAACGACGATGCGAGCATCGGGAACGAGCTTCTGGATGCGTTGGGCCATGGTGTTGATGGTGCCCACCCGGTTGTGCAGGAAATAAATCTGGCCCTGACGATTGAGTTCCCGGCGCAATGCGTTTCTGATCGCTTCCTCGTCAAAGGGGATTACGATGGTTTCCACCGGCAGGCGATCCTGCGGCGGTGTTTCGATCGTGCTCATGTCTCTGGCACCCATCAAGGCGAGATGCAGGGTGCGGGGAATCGGTGTGGCACTGAGCGTGAGAACATCGACCAGTTTGCGCATGAGTTTGAACTTTTCTTTCTGCGCCACACCAAAACGTTGTTCTTCATCAATGACAACCAGTCCAAGATCTTTGAAGGTGACGTCTTTTTGAATGAGTTTGTGTGTGCCGACCACAATGTCGACCGAACCGGTGGCCAGGTCCTGAATGACTTTGCGTGTCTGCTTTGGTTTTTGAAATCTTGACAACAATTCCACGCGCACAGGGTAATCCGCCATGCGTTCGGCAAGGGTGTTGTAATGTTGTTGTGCCAACACGGTGGTGGGAACCAGGATGGCGACCTGCCTGCCGTCCATCACCGCTTTGAAGGCGGCTCGAATGGCAATCTCTGTTTTCCCGAAGCCCACATCACCACAGATCAGGCGGTCCATTGGTTTGGCGCGTTCCATGTCCGCTTTGGTGGCGTTGATCGCACTGATTTGATCTTCTGTCTCTTCATAAAGGAACGAGCTTTCGAATTCTCGTTGCCAGGTGGAGTCTCGTTGGAAAGAATGACCTTCTTCGGATGCGCGGGCTGCCTGTATCTGCAGCAGCTCGCCGGCCAGGTCCCGAACCGCTTTCTCCGCTTGTGCTTTGGCACTATGCCAGCGCTTGCCTCCCAGGGTGTGTAGTTGGGGGCGTCCTTTCCCGGCTCCGATGTATTTGCTGACCAGATGAGCCTCGCTGACCGGGACGTAGAGTTTGGGTGGTTCGTCGCCGATGTTCTTGGCCGCATATTCAATGACCAGGAACTCGGGCCCGTTTTCATCGTTGCCAGGGGTGGCGGTCGATCCAACGGGAGGGAGACGTTGAAGTCCGATGTAACGCCCGATGCCATGCTGAAGGTGGACCACGTAATCCCCGTCTTCCAGGTCTGCGAAATCGATCTGAAGGATGGACTTCGCCGCTGCCGCATGGGGTGATTTCAATCTGCGCGGTCGCTGCACTTTGTAACGACCAAAGATTTCGGCATCAGTCACCACCACGCATCCCAATTGATCCGCCACAAACCCCCTCCCGAGACTTCCGGTCAGCAGGCTCAGGTTTCCGCTCTCAACTGATTTGTCCTTAAATCCGGTTTCTTCCCAGATTTCCTGGAACCGTTGACTTTCTCCTTCATTGTTGCAGACCACCAACACGGTATGTCCCTTGCGCAGCCAACGATGCATCTGCTCCAGGAAATCCATCCGCTGCTTTTCCACGATATGAGCTTCCGGGCGATGGTCGCCCAGTGGGCGGTACACTTCCATTGATTCCAGGTCCGGATTCAATTCAATTCCCTGATCGTCATGGGTGGGAGAGGGGACATCCGTCGTATCACTCCATTCGGCATCGGCTTCCTTCAGCTCGATGCGCATCCAACCGGACTGGTTCAGGCGGGATTGCAATCCATACCAGTCCAGAAAAAACGGGTCATCCTCCGGGATTTGATTTTGATAGTGTTCGGCGGCTTCCTGAAGAGCGACGGGTTCCGCGTCGAAAATACAGGACGACTTTGGCAGGTAATCCAGTAAATTGAAGAAGGCCTGTTCCGAATCACATGATTTTGATTCCACTTGCCGTTTGATGATTCCCAATTCGCCACCGGGAGGCAATTCGACCTGGTTGATGCGATCACGAGTGAGTTGTGTTTCGGGATGAAAATAGCGAATGGATTCCAATTCGTCTCCAAAGAATTCCAATCGAACAGGCCAAGGACTGTTCAATGGGAAGACATCCAGAATGCCTCCGCGCAAAGCAATCTCTCCCTTCTGGGTGACCTTCGCTTCAGGTTCATAGGCCTGCTCCTCGAGCCATTCCACCAGATCAAGCGGGTCCAGAATGTCCCCCACGCGCAGGGTTCTTAGGCAGTCCTGTAGTGCGTCCGGTTCAAAGGTCCGCTGCATCAGCGCCTGGATTGTTGTGACGATGACCGGAGCGGGGGAATCAAGCGGATCAGCCTGCCACCTGAGTAGGGCGGTCAGAGTTTCCAGACGCTCGCTGATCACGTCAGCATGGGGGAGTTTGGCTTCATGCGGAAGATGTTCCCAGGCCGGATAGAAAAATGGGCGTGAGGTGGTATTTGACTGTGTCCCTGCCGAGAACCAGTCCATCCAGGTCGCCAGATCCTGATGCAGGGATTCCTGCAACTTTAATCCGGAAGTCACCAGAACCAGAGGGCGATCCGGGAAAGTAGTTCGAAAACCGGCCATCAAAAACGGCCAGCTTGCGATGGGGGCGGGAGTCCAGCGCAGAAAGGGACGCTTGCCGGGGTGGCGGATCATATCATCCCACCAGGCAGAATTCCTCCACTCGTTGCAAAGTGGGAGGCAACTTGAACTGAAGTTTTGGTGCGATGTGCTCACTGACGCCCCATTCACTCCTTTCGATGGGGTTTCGTCAAGTCGTGGAATCAGGTCAAAGGCATGTTTCTTATGACAAACTCCACCTGATTCACCGATCCCTTCTTGTCATCGAGGCCTAAAACCTTAACATGAGGGTTCGTGGCGAATAAAAAGAATCATATCGGATTGATGATCCTGATGCTGGTGGTGTTTGCTGGCACGCGTTGGCCGGGGGTGATGCCGGTTAACTTCAGTGCTGCTTATGCGCTGGCGTTCTGTGCCGGTCTGTACTTTACTCCCCGCATGGCCTGGCTATTGCCCCTTGGCACGCTGGCCGTTACGGATCTAGCACTTAATGCCTACTATGGATATTGGCCGCAGTGGTATCAGTTGAGTAATTATCTGGGTTATGCCTGTCTGATAGGTATGGGGCAATGGATGAGCAAAAAAGACCATTGGGCCAAACTGGTTGGCGGGGGAATTGTCGGGGCGTGTTTCTTTTATCTGCTCACCAACACCATCGCCTGGTTGTTGAACCCCTTCGACAACAAGGAATATACACGCGACCTGACCGGTTGGCTGCTGGCATTAACCAAGGGCACCGGAGGGTTTCCTCCGACCTGGATGTTTCTGCGCAACACGCTTTTGAGCGGTGGTCTTTATACCGGAATGTTTGTTGGTGCTGCCAAATGGATCGAAGCCGCCGAGGAGGTCGAAGAA
>JAQCFT010000148.1 GCA_027619545.1 Verrucomicrobiota bacterium
AAGGGGGGATTTTCAGTGGGGATAATTGATGCCACTGATTGCTGTTAAATCGAATGTGCGCTTGCCAGACCTGGTCCCATTGGAACAGCTCACTGGCCGTTTCAGGTTGAGGCGTGATGCTTGAGGTAAACGCAGGCGGTGTCGCTGCCTCCGCTACGGGCGGTTTCTGGGTTGGGAAATCTTCCCACCCCATCTTCAACATTGTTTTGAAAAACAATCCAGAGACCGCCGGAATCTGAAACGCCCCGATGATGCCTGCAATCAACAGAACCAGCAAAATGAAGCTGTAAAATCCTATCAGAACGGTTCGGATCAGGATGCGCTTCCAAAGCGCGTCCGGCATGTTTTTTGGAAAAAAGCGTATCTTCAAAATAGTACCTTATGCTTCCGGGGAAAGAGTGTAGTTCTTTTGGTGGTGGTGTCCTTCGATGCGGATATGTTGGTCTGCCGGAGAATAATCCAGCACGGCAAAAGAGTTGTTTGCCGGAGCCGGTCCCTCGATGACTGCGTTCATGGTCAGGTAATGAATGCCGTTGATGGTTTTGTGGTCGTTGACGTGGTTGTGACCCTGGAAAACCGCAACAACTTGCTTCGAATCTTCAAGAATCCCGCGGACTTCCTTTGCACTGTGCACACCGTATGAGCCTTCCACATCCAAACGCTGATGCACAAAGACCAGGGTGGGGCGTTGACCCTCAGACAAGACGGACTTCAACCAATTACGTTCCTTTTCCGGAATTTCGGTGTCCGTCCAGTTATAATTTTTCCGTCCGTAATCCTCCCCCGCCTTCGTGAAACAAGCGTCCAGGAATACAAGCCGGATTCCATTATGGGTCAGCGCATCGTAACTGCGATCCTGCCCGACACCTTTTAAAAATTCCTGCTTGGTCAAGGTATACACACAATGATTACCCAAAACAAAGCGGGTGGGTGCGTTCAGTTCTTTGAACTCACGAGCCATGGCTTCCAGGTGAGCGTACTCCTTTTCCACCGTCGCTCCGGCATCGATCAGATCACCGAGACAAATGACGATGTCAGGTTCGGCCTCATTGAAAATCCTCACCGCTTCCCGCACTTTGGTGACGGAATCCCGGTAGTGCCGTGATCCCGCGGTGTCCAGATCCGCATAGTGAATATCTGTAATCAGCCCAATGCGTATAGGCTTGGTCGAATGTTCGTCACCTTGAATGTGGGTGGCGAATGCAAGGGATGTGACGCCGCTCATCTTGATAAACGTTCTCCTCGAAATGGCAGATGATTGCTTCCTATCTTGGCAATGGGATCGCATAGGGCAGCATTCTGCACGCAGGCGTGCTGCACGTCCAGATCTGAAAATGCCCGCTTGACCAAAATCATTTCATCCCAATACTAACTTCCCGGCTCGAACGGCCCCCAAGACTCATGAAAGAATTGAAGACTCATTCGAATCCCAGCTCCAACTTGAAACGTTTCATTCAACGGTTCATAGGAGTCATCTCCGTGTGCCATGTTATGACTTTGTCCGCCAATGTGCATGTCGAGTTTCAACAGGGAGAACACATGGACAGGCGCGTGGATCGGCACCCGGCCATCTATGTCCCGGCAGGCAGCGCTCCGACACCTTTTCTTGATCAAGGACTGTTCAAAGCAAAGATAACCACACAGCTGGCCTTGAATGCCCGGCAACCGATCACGTTCGAAATGAGAGGTCGTGGGCAGGCCACATTGTTTGTGGACGGAGCAAATGTCGCTTCCGACTGGGGCACTCCGTCCCGGACCCTGACGCTTTCACAAGGTGAACATGCTCTGCGCATCGAATACACCAGCCCGGCTGCAGGCGATGCCCAACTGCGATTGTTCTGGAAAAGCGATGGCTTCGCATTCGAACCGGTCCCTGCAAGTGTGTTGAAATCTCCTGAAACCGGCTTGGATTCGGTTTTGAGAACCGCACGAACCGAACTGGCCAATCAAAAATGCGCCGCTTGTCACCAGCCCGGGTTGGAAATCAACATGCCGGAAGCATTGGAAAAAGGACCTTCTTTCAATGGTATCGGGAGTCGATTGAATGCGGCGTGGATGGCGGACTGGATTCGGGATCCCCAATCGATTCGGAAGAGCGCTCACATGCCGCGCGTTTTCCGTGGAGACGATGCCTCGCAAAAATCGGCCCATATTGCAGCCTTCCTGGCGACTCAAACAGGTCGCACGGACCGTCTGGGGCAGGGGAATGCCGAGGAAGGTGGCCATTTGTTCCAGGAACTTGGGTGCTATGCCTGCCATACCATGGAGGAAGACACCGCTGATCGCATTTCCCTCGCCGGAGCCGGACGCAAGTATGGTTTGGGAGTGTTGGGTGGATTTCTCCAACAACCCGCCCAGCATTATGCCGACACCCGCATGCCCACATTTGAACTGTCCCGCGGTGAAGCAGAAAACCTGGCCGCTTTCATCCGCTCATTGGACAAGGACACCGGAGCCGCCACCGAACTCACTTTTGGTGATCCGACAATGGGAAAACAATTGGTGGCCTCCTCCGGCTGTCTGAATTGTCATGAGCTGGACGGAGTTCAAAACACATTCGCAGCACCTTCCCTTGCCGCTGTTCTGGGGTCCAAGGAGGGTTGTCTGGACTCCGTTAATGCCCGGTCGAATGCGCCGTTGTTTCACCAGGACTTGAACGCTTTGAATCAAGCTGCCGAACCCGAAACGGCCAAACGCCTTGTGGCGTCGTTGGGACATTCGATTCCTCAGGAATTTGCGGCACGCCAATTTGAACGCCTGCGATGTGCCGCCTGTCACGAAAGAGATTCCGTTGCCGCATGGCGCGATCAATACAGCGAAGACGTCGCCCACCTGGTGCGTACGGAAACGGTCTCCGCAAACGAAGACGAAGCCCTTTCTCAACCCCCTCAGAAAATCCCGTCACTAGATCATCTTGGATTCAAATTGCAAGCCGACTGGACGGCCTCTCTGCTGAAAGGTGAAACGCCGGAAAAAACCCGCCCCTGGCTCAAAGCCCGCATGCCTGCCTGGCCTTCGCGCGCTGAGAACCTGGCAACCGGTTTTGCTCATGCCGCCGGGCTTTCTGATGAGATCGAAACCCGGGAGCCCGGGAGTGTGGATCACATTGCGATCGGTGAAAAACTGGCGGGGATCGAAGGATTCAGTTGCAACGCCTGTCATGCCATCGGTTCCCAGCCCGCCGTGGCTGTGTTTGAAGGGGCCGGACCCAATCTGAAGCTGGCCCCCGGACGTCTGCGATCGGAATTTTACCAGCAATGGATGCGCAATCCGCAGCGCATCACACCGACTTCCATCATGCCCCGCTTTACCGAAAACAATGTTTCCCCGCTCGCGCAACATTTTGACGGTGATGCGGACAAACAATTTGAAGCGTTGTTAGACTACCTGCAGGACCTGGCCGTCAAACAGCCTCCTGGAATGGCCCCCGGTTTGGTTGGTGAATATTATCGTGTGAATGGAGATTGGAACCGGTTTCTCCGTCGCATGAATCGCTCACGCCCATTCTTTGTGCGAGTGGATTCCAGAATCAATTTTCCCAATTCCAACGACGACTTTTACGGTTCCAAATTGAGGGATTCTTTCCTTGTGCGATGGACCGGTACTCTTGTCGTACCCGAAAGCGGCATCTACAAGATTCATTTGGCTTCTGACGACGGGGCGAGACTGATGATCGGTGACGACACGGTCATGAGCTTCATGGGAGCGCACAGCTTCTCCGAAGAAACGGAGGAAATCGAACTGGAAGCCGGCCGGCATGACATCAATCTGATCTTCCACGAAATGGGCGGCGGTCAGGGTTGCGTTCTTTCATGGACACCTCCGGGCCAAACCAAGCAGGTGATCCCCGCCGTCCAACTGCTGCACTCGGTCAAGGCATTTGCCTCTGTCCAATGGGATCGAGAAGCATGGGAATCTTTCAGCGAAGGGCGCCCCGCCCAGGGGGGCAATGTGGCGCGCAACGATGAACCCATACCCTCCAAATATGGTTCCTTGATCGGAACCGCTGTCCGTGTGGGAATGGATGATCGTGGAGAAAATGTTACCTTTCGCAGTCATGTGGTACGTCTTGATCCAGAAGGCAAGGCAGCGGTTGTCTTTGACACCGACACCATGCGCATGGCAGCCGCCTGGCTGGAGGGCGGGTTGCGCTTTGAAGGGCTGCCTTTTACCGGAGGACATGGAGCGTTTCCGAACCTGCGTGTGGAACCTCTCATCGCCACCGGCGCAACTCCCGGTTGGGCCGATGCCAACGGAGGTTTCGAAGATCCACGCAACAGCAGTTACCCGGCTCTGGGTCATTTGCCGAAGGATTGGACGCATTACAAGGGCTTGTATCGGCACGGAGACAACGTGGTGTTCCACTATACCGTCGGAAGCACCAAAGTACTCGAGCACCCGTCCCTCGTTCAAGCCGGCGAAACCAAAGCCATCTCCCGTCGTCTGGAGCTGGAAGCCCACAGTAAACCATTAACCCTTGTGCTGGCGGATGCACCCGAGGGTGGCGAGCGATTGTCCGATACCACACTCAAGGTCGGGAATGCTCACTTGAGAGTTGCAGCCAAACCGGACGGAGCACGATTGGTGATCGAGGGTGGACAGGCTCGTTTGAAGCTCTCTGCCGCTGCGCGCGATTATCAAGTTGAAGTGCTCATCTGGCGAGGCGATCAGCATCTTCCCGAAAATGTGCACAGCGAATCCATTGCCCTTTGGAACCTGATCAATGGTGGCTCGGTGCGTTGGCCGGAAATCGTCACAACCCAGGGTGAATTGGCCGATGAATCCGGCGAGGAACCCTATGTGCTCGATCGCTTGACCTTGCCTTACGAGAACCCTTATGGAGTCGATATTCGTGTAGGTGGTTTCGATTTCTTCTCAGGAGGAACTTCCGCCGCGCTTTGCACTTGGGACGGGGATGTCTGGATTGTCCGCGGCATCGACGACGACCTCGACCAGCTCGAATGGAAACGGTTTGCATCCGGTATCCATGAACCGCTCGGTTTGAAAATAGTGGACGATGTCATCTACACCGTCAGTGACGATCAGATCACGCGTTATCATGATTTCAACAAGGACGGCGAAGCGGACTACTACGAAAACTTCAACAACGACTGGGAACTGACCTCCGGATTCCACGCCTTCCTGTTCGATCTGCACACCGATCCTGAAGGTAATTTCCTTTTCGCTTTTGGCTCGCCCGTGCGAGGGGGGGGGCGCAGTTTCGAGCGCATGAGCGCCCATCATGGATCGGTTCTCAAGGTGAGCAAGGACGGAAGCACTTTGATCCGATACGCAAGCGGATTGCGCGCGCCTAACGGCATCGGAGTCAGTCCGACCGGACAAGTCACAACAGGGGACAATGAAGGAACTTTTGTGCCACGATGCCCGATCAATTGGGTGGAACCGGACGATTTTCTCGGGGTGATCGATTCCTACGAGCACCGTGATCAAATGAAAACCACCGCCACCGTGGAGGACCGTCGCAACGGACGCGAGGAATTCTGGGATCCAAGCGAAGAACCCAGACCCCTTGCATGGTTGCCCAAGGGTGTGGACAACTCAGGTGGTGGACAAGGTTGGGTGACCAGCGATCGTTGGGGACCGTTCCAGGGCGAAATGCTGCATGGTTCCTATGGACAAAGTTCCCTGTACCTCGTGCTCAAGGAAAAGGTCGGGAACCAAATGCAGGGCGGTGTGGTGAAATTCCCGCTGCGACCGACCTCCAGTGTGATGCGCCTTCGCTTCAATGAACGCGACGGGCAGCTTTACATCTCGGGACTGAAGGGATGGCAATCCAATGCCGGACGTGATGGAGGTCTCGACCGCATCCGTTACACCGGCAACCCGGTCGCCATGCCGTCCGGGTTGCAGGCAACTCCATCCGGGTTGAAAGTCACCTTCACCGAACCGCTTGATCCGTCCACCGCAAATGACCCCGGCAGCTTCAGTCTGCGTGCCTCGGACATTCTGTGGAATCAGGAATACGGTTCGCAGGAATACGAACTGGATCAACGCCACCTGCCTCCCAATGAATGGAAAACAGGCTGGACTTCCATGTCCGTCACCGGAAGCGAATTGCAACCTGACGGCAAATCCGTCCTGCTCCACATCGACAACTGGCGTCCAGCGCACATGATGGAGCTGAACATCGACGTTAAAACCACCGGCGGTCAAAACATCCGCACCCGCGTGCACCACACCGTCCATGTGATCCCAGGCAAAGAGAAATAAACCGAGCTTCACCTCCGGTAGGGACCTGCTGCCGCAGGTCCGTGAGCGCGCTGGAGATTAATGGGAGACCAGTTGCGTCATGCGGACACGCCACCGGACGTGCAGCAGCACATCCCTACCTGCCAAAAGGCTGCCTCCTCCGGAAGGGACCTGCTGCCGCAGGTCTGCGAGCGCGCTGGAGATAAGGGAGACCAGTTGCGTCATGCGGACACGCCACCGGACGTGCAGCAGCACATCCCTACCTGCCAAAAGGCTGTCCCCCTCCGGCAGGGACCTGCTGCCGCAGGTCCGTGAGCGCGCTGGAGATAAGGGAGGCCAGTTGCGTCATGCGGATACGCCAAACACCTTATGGAGTGCTGTAGCTTGACACAGCTTTGGATATGTTTCGAATTGATTTATGGCATTCTGATTCTCTTTTGGGATCTGGTTTCTCAGGTCACAGATGCCATTGGAGAATACGGAAATTTCACAGCTATCGAATGCTGAAATGGTTCCGAAAGGTGTCCAGAGCGGCGATGCTCACCGCATTCCAGACTTTTCCCTTGCGTTGAAGGACATGGATTGATCGTTCTGAACGTTCTACCGCGTATTCCCACCGTGCTTCTTGCGGATTTCCAGAAGCAGCTCCTGGGCGGGTTCGTATTGTTTCTTGGCGGCGGTTTTGATCCAATGAAGGGCCGTTTCACGATCACGGGTACATCCCCGTCCGATCCATAACATCATGCCCAGATTCGTCTGGGCCTTGGTGTGGCCCAGTTCCGCCGCTTTTAGGAACCAACCCGCGGCGATTTCATAATCCATTGGCACACCGCGACCTTCGTAAAATCGCTCTGCCATTTCAAAAATCGCCTCACGATCCCCCATTTCGGCCTGTTCCAGCGTGCTCTGGACATGCTTTTCCATGACTCCGCTGGCGAAGGATTTCGCCTGGCGGATGCCTGTCGTGGTCTGTTGGTAGGTGCCGGAAAGCTTCTTCCATAGCCCCCCCATCGCCAGTAATCTTAGCAGCCAGCTCATCGTTTGCTTGCATTCTTTCGGAAAGCAGCGTCAAATTTAATATAGTTTTTGCTCGTCAGCAGCATGTTTTTTCCGCATAAAAACCGATTTCCGTTCCCATGAAGGAGCAAATTATCATACTCGATTTTGGTTCGCAATACACCCAGGTAATCGCCCGGCGTATTCGTGAGTGCCAGGTGTACTCCACTATCCTGCCCTACGACACGCCCGCGGCGGAGATTGCGAAGATGAAACCAAAGGGAATCATTCTCTCTGGAGGACCCTGTAGTGTCTTCGACGAGGAAGCACCCATGCCGGATCCGGCCGTCTTCAAACTCAAAGCACCCATGCTTGGGATCTGCTACGGGCTCCAGGTGTTGGCCCACTCGCTTAAAGGCAAGGTGGAACGAGGTTTGAAGCGTGAGTATGGCAAAGGGACTCTCGAAATAAAGGATAAGAGCAGTCCACTGTTCCGTAGTTTGCCAAAACGTATTCAAGTCTGGAACTCACACAGCGACAAGCTTACCAAACTCCCCACCGGATTCAAAGCAGTTGCCGTTACCGAGAATTCCGATTTCGCGGCCATTGAAGATTCCAAACGCAAACGTTACGGACTTCAGTTCCATCCTGAAGTTGTCCACACACCGCGCGGAAGTGTCATCATCGACAATTTTGTTTACGATATCTGTAAATGCGGACGCAACTGGACCATGCTCAACTACCTCGACCAGGCAGTTGAGGAAATTCGCCAGGAGGTCGGGAATGACAAGGTGATTCTGGGGCTCAGTGGTGGAGTCGATTCCAGTGTCGCTGCCGCGCTGATCCATCGCGCCATTGGTGATCAATTGACCTGTATCTTTGTAAACAACGGCTTGCTCAGGGCCAACGAAGCCGATGCCGTGCGCGAGATGTTTCAGCACAATTTCAAAATGAAACTGCGCTACGAAAATGCCACCCCGATGTTTCTAAAACGCCTCAAAGGAATCACCAGCCCGGAACGCAAACGCAAAATCATCGGCAAAGCATTTATCGAAGCCTTCACTAATGCCACCAAAAAAGTCGGTGACGCCACCTTCCTGGCGCAGGGAACCTTGTATCCCGACGTGATCGAGTCCGTCCCCATTGCCGGTAATCCGGCTGCCTTGATTAAGAGCCATCACAACGTCGGAGGCTTGCCGAAAAACCTGAAATTCAAACTCCTCGAACCGCTGAAATGTCTGTTCAAGGACGAGGTTCGGCTCTTGGGACTGGAACTGGGGCTGCCCAAAAACATGGTCTACCGTCATCCATTCCCCGGACCGGGATTGGCCGTACGCATCCTCGGTGAAGTCACCCGTGAACGCCTGCGTATTTTGAAAGAAGCTGACACCATTGTCCTGGAAGAAATGAAAGCCAGCGACTGGTATTACAAAGTGTGGCAAGCCTTCGCGGTGTTGTTGCCGGTCAAGAGCGTCGGTGTCATGGGAGACGAACGCACCTACGAATACACCATCGCCGTGCGCGTGGTGGATTCCAAGGACGGCATGACCGCCGACTGGGTCAAGCTGCCCTACCAGGTGCTCGAAAAAATGTCCAACCGCATCATCAATGAAGTCAAAGGTGCCAACCGCGTCTGCTTCGACATCTCCAGCAAACCTCCGGCCACCATCGAGTGGGAGTAGGGTAAAGAAATTACCCAAATAAATTGTTGGATCATGGAGGGGCTGGTTCCACCCAGCCCCATTTTTTTCTCAAAAACTTTCATCATCAACAGGCAACGAAAACGCCACATAAGCGTCTCCCATGGGTCCACCCAGTTTGCCGCCGCCGGTGGCCGGGATGAGGATGAATTGGCGGTCGTTTGCCAGGTAGGTGGACGGTGGTGCAAAACCCCCGAAGGGAAGGGCATGGGACCAGAGTTCCTCGCCGGTATGTTTGTCGAAAGCGCGAATTTTGAGGTCGCGGGTTCCTGCCGCAAAGACCAGGCCTCCGGCTGTGACGGTGGCTCCGCCGAAGTTTTCGGTTCCCGTGATCGGAATGCCTCGTTCAGTCAGTCGTTGGTGTTCGCCGAGGGGGACCTGCCATCGGAGTGTGCCTTGGTTGAGGTCGATGCAGTTCAGTGTTCCCCAGGGCGGTTTGCAGCCGGGGTACCCTTCGTGGTCCAGGAGTTTCGGGTACCCGTTGTAAGTGTAGGCTGGTCTTGATTCGGCCTGTTCGGTGGCTTGGCTGGATGTTCGATCACGTTCTAACACGTAATCCACTACGGCATCTGTCATGTTCGCATCCAACATTTCGGCGGCAGGCATCAGGTTGCGTCCGGTCTTGAGAAGGGTTCGGATTTCTTCTTCGGTTTTGCGTTTACCTACTTGGATCAAGGGTGGATTGACGCCAACGCCTTCGCGTGCCGTGCCATGACAAACCATGCAGTGTTGCTCGTAAAGCCTGCGTCCTTCGGTGGCGGGTTCTGTACTTGTATCCACCGGAAAGGGGATCCTGGATACGGTGGGAAACCAGGGCAGTTCGTTGGAAGTCACATATAGGAATCCAGTCTCGCGATCAAATGAAGCCCCCGTCCATTCAGCCCCGCCATGAATGCCGAATAAGGCAGTTGGTTTGCCCGCTTCAAATGGTTCGAACCAACCCATGTTGGATTGAATATCTGTATCCGGATCATTCAACTGAGATAACACCGCCTGCCGGGCTTCTTCGGAGAGGTTCGTGATCTGGTCCATTCCGAAACGCTGCCGCGAGAAGGGTTGCGGCCACTGCAAGTCCGGTTGATATGGGGAGGTTCGTTCGCCATGAAGTTTTGATACGGGCGCCCTTCGGAGACGAAAAGGAAACAACGGTTGACCTGACACGCGATCCAATAAAAGTGTGTTGCCGATTTTCGTGACAGCCGCCACCGCGTCCACTCGTTTGCCGTTTCGTTCCACTGAAACCAGCACAGGAGGGGCTGGGATATCCAGATCCCAGATGTCATGTCGAATCTCCTGAAAATGCCATAGCCGTTCGCCCGTTCGAGCGTTCAGTGCGATGACGCAGTTGCTGAACAAATTGTCTCCCAGATGACCGGTGCCGATGAAGTTGGGCTTGGGACTGCCGGTAGTGAGGAAGAAGATGCCACGCGATGTATCCAATGCCGTGCCGCTCCAGCAATTGGCGCCGCTTTCAACCCGGCTCCATGTGTCACTGCCGAATGTGCCGGGTTCGGGTTTGGTGTGGAAGGTCCATTGCTTTTCGCCCGTGAACAAATCAAAAGCAAAGGCATCCCCATCATAACCCGCGATGAGGATCCTGTTTTCATGAATCGCCGGAGCGACCCTGAAGTGACCGGTTCGGACGCGTCCCTGGTCTCCAAAAGAATCAAAGGGCTGTCCTGATTCAGGATGGAGCAGGTAAAGCCAATCACCCGCATTGAACATCAATCGGGCTTTCCCATCCGCAGCGCCACCCCACCACGTCAAGCCACGAAAGGCAGGTTGACCTTCCGGTTTGAAACGCCATTTCTCAACTCCGGAACTTCCATCCAACGCAACCACATGTCCACCCACAGTCGGGGCATAAATCGTCCCGTCGACCGAGATAGGATTGCATTGGATATTTCCCTTTCCATCATTGGAATGATAAATCCAGGCTACCTCCAAATCCGAAACATTATCCCGATGAATTTGCTTTAACGTAGAATACCTGTCTGATGCATGATTTCCATGAGAACGATGCCAATCACCTTTCGTTACTCCGGGAGGTAACTCAATCGCCGACGCATTCGTCAACGCATTAAGATTCGCCGGCGGAATAATCTTAAACGAAGGGAGTGCCTGCCTCACCAAGGCATCCTCCAAACTCCAGGCAGCCTGAGGATCCGCTCCTTTCGCCAGAAAGGAACTCGCCAAAAGAGACAATCCTGCCATCAACACACGAAAAACCATGGACACATCGTAAAAGACTCCAAAAACTCCAGGCAACGCAAATCCCTTCTTTTCCACTGGAGGGACTTGTTCCATCAAGTCCCAAACTTCCACCTGATAGCGTTCGTATATAAAGAGAATGGAACGTGGGATGCCTTGGGTACACCGAGAGCCAGACGTGTCTCCATCGAATAGCTTTTGCCTTGGTATGTTCGATGGGGTTTTTGGATGGGGTGGATGCCACTTTCTGGCGAAAGCGGCTACTTTTGCCGAAAGCGACTACCTGGGGGCTTTCCCA
>JAQCFT010000149.1 GCA_027619545.1 Verrucomicrobiota bacterium
GGGGGTATGCTTCACCTGCAGGATGAATGGCGCCAGGATCGATTGATGGATGGAATTCACCTCACCGGGAGTGCCGCCCAGTTGTTTTGAAGCGCCCCAATTCTGGCCCTGTTTACCGTCGGCATTCATTGAGATTCGCTCAAGGGAATACCCGTCGCCATCATGTGCATTGGACCACATCCAGCCCTGATGTCCTCCCATCGGGACTCCCCTGACCCTTTCACTCCAGTCCCCCTCATCTTTAAAATCAAGAGCATCCACTGTCTGATTCAAATGATTCCTCAATCGGATCTGTTCCCCTGAGTTCTTGAGTTTTCCCGACCATGGTCCCAGAGGCGTCGGGGCATCCGGATAGGCAGTCTGATAAGCCACCGGATCCGCCGCCACAACGACGTAGCCACCCGGCTCCAACGTCACATCCGGGAATTCAAACGAAATGCCTCGATCCACGCTCCACCCATGCAATTGCACCGGATGATCATCCACATTCACCAACTCGATGAACTCTTCATTAGGCCTGTGTGTGGCAGGATGATACATGATTTCAGAGATAAGAATCCTTCCTTCCGTTCCCGCTGGCATGGGTTCCGCAATCTGCTCAAACACGGGTGTCAGAGAACGAATCCGGGAAGGGCTCACCGTGATTTCCGGGGAGGTGGTATTCAACTCGGCCCAACCTCGAAACGCAAATCCGTTTTTTGGTTGCGCCGAAACAGTGATGTCGTATTCCGTGAAAAACTGTCCTTCCCACGGGCCATCCTGGGGGTGAACCAACGGCAATCCGTCGATCCTGATCTCACCAGTATCAGACGAAGGCACATTCAACCGAATGGAGACGGGCTCTTCCAATCCAAACTCCGAAGCCACAAATCCACGTATCGCATCGGGTCTCTCGCGGGCAAATTCCCGGATAACGTCCAGGCGCTCTTCCCATTCATTGATTGTGTTTGGGAATGACAGATCCCCCACCTTGCTTCCTTTCCAGCGTTCGATGTGCCGGGGCATTTCAGGGCGGATTGCCGATGCCATGGATTCAAGGCGGGAAAGCATGTTGTGAGTGGAGAAGGTGTTGTTGAGTCGATGCTGAAACCGCAGGATAAAACGTCGCCGGAGAGCTTCGTTTTCAGTGACAGCTACGAACACCTTGGCAGCGGAATGCACTTTGTAGTTGATGATTCTTCGGATGGTGTTTACCCGGATGTTCCAACCAAGGGGATTGAAGGCTCCGTCGACGTCGAACGGCATCCATCGCCATCGCGCGTCCGGTTGGCGTTCCTTCCAAAAGCGGACGTTGTTGTTGGGCCAATCAAAGTTATCAATGCAGATTTCCCCGATCATGTAATCCAGGAAATTATCCACATCCATTTGACGCTCCAGTTCCTCTTCGAATTTCGGATCAGAAGCATCCTGCAAGGCAATCCAACGAATGAACGCAAGCGCTCCGGCATGGTCTCCGGCAAGTGCATCGAAATTACTGGCGACCACATCCATCTGATCATCCGGAATCCCGGTTTCTGCCGAAAGAAAATGTTCGTTGGCGCGCTGACGCAGATTGTGCATCCCGTAATATTCCCCATTCAGAAAAACATGCACTGGTCGATAAGGCTGGGTGTCCAATCCAATGTCACCCATCAGGGATTGCCCAAGCGGGTCGCGCAGCATGGCAAGTGTCCAGTCATTGCCACCATTGCGCAGGAGCAACTGTTTGACGGATACCTTTTCGTTGGAGTCAAAAAAGCGGCCATCAAACCGGTTGTTTCCGTAACGAGATCTGGCAATCAGCACGACGGATTTTTGATCTGATGCCCTGGACCACCCACCATGAATCTTGGCTCCGGCCCTTTGTTGATGCGTGCGTTCCCCAGAAGGTTCGAACCATTCAAACTCCACTTCCCGCTCCCAGGCCTGCCAAAAGTTCGCCCCAAAATGTGGGCGCTCGGTGGCAGCACGCTCGCCCAGTGTGTAAATACCTCTTTCGGCGCTGAACCAGTCATCGGGAGGTCCGCTGATGGAGACAACGGGTATCGTGGTTGGAAATTCAATGAGATAGGACGCCGTCATGGTCTCACCCGACAAATAATCCTGGCGGAACGCTTTGGCTTTGAGGACGCTAGACCGTGCGATGCTGATGGGGGTGGAGTAAAGTATCGAGTCCTCTCCCGGTTCATCGCCGTTCAAGGTGTAGCGAATCTGAACAGCACCATCCTCGTGGCCGAGTTCCACCGATACGGGTTGATCATACACCCCCGCTGCGATCGAAGCATGAACAGGTTCAAGAATCCCCATGTAACCATTGTCCTGCGGGGGAGATCCGGGCGACGGATGTGTCACAAAACCAAACTCTTTGCGGTCAACCACTCGTTGCAGGGACACATCCCTCAGGGTCCTTTTCAACGCGACTGCGTCCAACCTAGCGCCTTCGGGACCGGACAACAACAGGAGCCCATTCTCATTCGGCAACGTAAAGGGCGCGTGGAAATAACGTGTCGGCAAGCCCCATTTTTCCATCAAATAACGCTGTATTTTCGCTTCCTCAACACTGCCAAGAAGGCGATCGAAAAAGATCAGTTCGGAAAACCAACCATGCCAATATTGATTATCAATGAACCGGTCGGTTCCCAACGTATTGATGCCCCGTGGCGCCTGGGTTCGAAACGTCAGCAACGCAGTGGACAGCGGGGCAGCTTCAATAGCTCCATCAATCAACTGCCCGTTCATAAAAATCCCGGAATTCAGCCAGGTTGTTCCGTACCAGTGATGCACCAGTTGGTGGTTCGAACCCCGGATCATTGGGCTCTGGGTCGAGTGTCCCAGGATGGGACGAAAATCATCCGTTGCAAAGGGGTGTTCAGCGCCGACCCAAAACACCATTTTAGTGTTATTCAATGGATCCAACTCAAAAAAATCATTTTCGCCGTCAAAGAAAACGGCCGGTGTTCCTTGAGGCGCAAGTCGTGAGAAAACGGGCGCCCTTTCCGGTTCTGTTTGGCGGGCATGATGGCCTTGCCCGCTCTGATCCGCCCACTGTGCAATCCCCCCGTTTCCATGCAGTTCAAAAGCGCCTTGCACCGACGCATCCAGATGAAACACCACGCCGTCCATGGAAGGCTTGACGGCCGATTCTCCTCTTGGCCTTACCGGCGCCAACGGAACATCATCACGTCCCGAACAGAAAACAACCACACGCTCTCCTGGCGCCATTTGATAGGTGGGAAATTGAAACAAAAATGGCCTTTCCGGATCGATGGACAATCCATGATCACGCAAATCCACCACTTGATTGCCTGTATTGACAAGCTCCACCCAATCAGGGAATTTGCCGGATTCGTCCGACAAAGTACGGCCATTATGCGGCATGACCTCGTCGATTCGAATCGTATGCACCTGGGCATTGACCTGCATTGAAAAGAGGAAACAAGCCATCCAAACCAGGAAAGCTTGCATGCCTGGGCCAGACTGGACACAGAACGTCTGCACGGGCTTTTTGCAGGTTTGTTTAAGCAGATCTCTTGTCATGATATCTTTCAAACGTTGCCAGATAGAAACAATAAAGATCAAACGCAAACTTTATGGAATAAATTGAGCGCTAAGGATTCTCACGAATGGTCTTGTCCGCCTGGGGAAATGGGAAATGAAAGGCCATCAATGTATCCCCTTGTATTGGGTGATCTTGATGGCCTTTTAGGATTGCACATGCCACCTCATTTCGGTACGGTTCGTGCTCCGTTTTTAAGGCGATCAGCAATCAACCGGCGTCTCTTGAACACGTAATCCAGTTGTGTCCGGACGCCGCATCGACCTTCATCTAAAGGAATGGAAACATTGAAAACTATGACAATCAGTTTGAAGAGCTTGCAGCGCACAGGAATTACCTTGGCCATTTTGTTTCTGGCCGGTTGGGCCCATGCCCAGATCATCCGTTACCAGGTGGGCGACGACACTTCCTGGACCGGGCAAGTGGAAGAGCGCAGGGCCTATCGTCCACGGTTTTCCTCTGACTTGACCTCATGGAGTGATCCTGGTGACGTGTTTCTGCCTTCGGACCGTGTGCCATTGAGTTTTCCTGAAGGAGATCAGGGATTTGTCCAGTTGGTCCCGGATGTTCATTTGGACGAATTTGAGCCAAGGGTGGTGCTTCTGGGAGATTCGACCATGGCTGACCTTTCGGCATTATCCATTCAATACCATGGTTGGGGCCAGCATTTTCAGGATTTTTTCAGACCGGAAGCCAACTTCATCAACCTGGCTGAAGCGGGAATGGGCACGATTCAATACTTTGCCCGCAACAAGACAAAAGCGCTGGAGGTGCTGCAACCTGACTTTGTCATCCTTCAGTTCGGGCATATTGAACACAGGGACGGCACCAGCACGGCTCTCTTTGAGGAAAACCTGGGCAAGATTGTCGATGAAATCCGAGGTATCGGCGCGGTACCGCTTTTGGTCACACCGGTTGCCATCCGCTTGTATGACGCCAAAGACAACCACATCAATGAACTTTCGGAGCGACGGGACAGCGTCATCAAGATTGCCAACCAAAAACATTCCCAATATCTGGACCTGAACCTGAAAAGCGCGGAGGTCTACGCGCGCATGGGCATTATTTCCAGCGCCTTTATCACCGTCTGCGGCAATGAATGCGATGATCTCTCACACTTTTCCCGGACAGGTGCCTACCTGATGGCAGCGTTGCTCTGCGAGCAACTGCCTGAGATCCTGCAGGCCTACCGACATCCTCTGGATGAATTGATCCCAACGATCGATGCCGCTTTCGATGTAGACAGACGATTCAGCAGCCTGAGCACTCCTTTCAAGGACTTGACCGGTTTTGAGGATGAGCAGGTGTGGGAGTGGTTGTTCCCTGAAGGAACCGTGCCTCTTCCGTAATGCCCATCCACAAGTCAGGGGGGTAAGCTCACGATAAAGTGAAAGGCCTCCAACTGACAGGGAGTCAATCATTCAACCAACGACACTATTATCGAAGCGATTCCATCATGATCCGAAGTTTTTTATCGAATCCCTCCCGTTTGCTACTGGCAACATGGTTCATTGCGACACTCGGCACAGGTCGGTCGCAGACTCAGGAAGCAGACCCACTGCAGGATTCTCTCTCCCTGAACCCTTCAGCCTGGGCACCGGGTCTGGTGGCAGGGACTTCGGCACAGTTTCAATTGAGGTTCTTTACCGATGCAGCCGGGTGGAACGGGCGACCTGTCGGACTTTGGTCAGATGGGACAACCCTTTGGTCCTCGGACTGGGGGCTGCTCAGCAAACTGTTTGCATACAACATCTCCGGAGCCAGAGATCATGCCCATGACTTTGACAGCCTGACACCCGCAGGAAACCGTTCTCCGAGGGGAATCTGGTCCGATGGAAAAACCATGTGGGTGTGTGATGATTTTGAAGATCGCCTGTTTGCCTACGACCTGTCCACGACCACACGGCAACCCGAAAAGGAATTCGACTCCCTGCTGCCTGCCGGCAATACCGAAGCCACCGGCATCTGGTCAGACGGAACCATCATGTGGGTTGCGGATGCCAAAGATACAAAAATTTACGCCTATGACTTGGCAACGACCCAACGGTTGCCGAATCGGGACATCAATAACCTGGAAGCCGATGGCAATTTGAGTCCCAGTGACATCTGGTCCAACGGCACGACACTCTATGTCGCCGATAAGGGAGGATTCAAACCCTGGAGCGGACCTACTTACGGGAAAATTTTCGCCTATGATCTGGCGACCGGAAAGCGTGATGCCGCAAAGGATCTCGACTACCAGTCACTGAGAGAAGCCGGCGTCACCAGTCCGGCCGGACTCTGGTCGAATGGAAGCACGATGTGGGTGTCCGACTGGCGACAAGGAAGGGTGTATGCCGCCCAAATCGCCGCCCCCACTCCCATGGACGATATCGCATCTGATACATCTCGAAATCGTGATCTGGACTGGGACTCGCTGGCTGAGCCTGGAAACATCCACCCCACCGGCATCTGGTCCGATGGCGCCACATTGTGGTCTGCAGACATTGAGGACAACATGATCTATGCCTACAACGCCGCAACCGGTGAAAGAAAAGAATCCTTGGATCTTCCTAAAGAATTGTTGGAAAGCGCCGGCAATGGCAGCCCGACGGGCATCTGTTCCGATGGGCTCATCATGTATGTGGTGGATGATGTGGATGACCATGTCTATGCTTATTCCCTCTCAACCTTGGAACGCGTTCCTCAATCCGAAATCTCATCTCTGTCCGCAACAGGCAACCATTGGCCGAGGGGCATGTTCACCCTCGGACAAACCCTTTGGATTGCTGATTGGGAGGACCACAAGATTTACGCTTATGATCTGGCTTCGGGCCAGGCGGTACCCGAACTGGATTTCAACACCCTGGAAAATGCAGGCAACAAGGCTCCTTCCGCCTTATGGTCCGACGGCGACACCATGTGGGTTGCTGACTGGGAAGACGACAAGGTCTATGCCTACAGCATGCAGGACAAATCCAGGATTGTTGAGAAAGAATTCGACTCCCTGAAGACCGCCGGAAACTTAAGCCCATCCGGCATGTGGTCGGATGGAAAAGCCCTGATTATCTCCGATTTTGCCGATGCCAGGTTCTACGGTTACTGGCTGTCAAAAGAGGCTCCCGCAAGCATTCAATCCATTCAACTCAGCACGGACGGAAAGATTGTTGTTGAATTTACCGGCAGACTATTGTCATCGGCCCGAGTGGAAGGCCCCTACAGCGTCATCCAGAACGCCACCTCCCCCTACTCCTTTTTCCCCCACAATAAGCAGGTGTTTTTCATCGCGGACTAGTCCGTTCAAAGTGTTTCCAAGGCTTGGCGTATGCGCTCCAACCGAATGCCGGGCGGGCGTTTTTCAAGAAGCCAGAGAAAGTCTTGTCGCGCTCTTTCGCGTTGCCCCGTCCGAAGCAGCATGGTGGCACGTTCAAGCCGCAGTCCCGCATCGTCTGCAGCAATGGCAATCTGCAGATCGACATAAGGCAAGGCTTTTTCAAAGCTTTCCTTATTCTGTGCTCCATATTTCAAATTGGTGAGAATGCGCCGAATGATTTCCATTTTACTTGCAGATGTCATCTGCTCACTGTTGACCGGACTTTGCTGCAGCGACTCTGCCAGTAGATTTGCCTCGGTAAAACTCATTCGCTTGCCGCCTTCAAAGACATCGATCAATTGCACGGATTCGGCTCCTGATTCATACCGAACCAGAAAATGCCCCGGCAACGGAAGTCCCGTCACCCCATGAATCCCCAATCGCTCCGCCAGCTCGATAAAAAGAACAGACAGGGTGATGGGTAATCCTTCGCGATCATCGATAACCTTGTGCAGGTAACTGTTCGCGGCGTTTTCGTAATCTGCGTAGCTCCCATGAAAACCGTTTTCCTCAAACAAATACTCCAATAACGAGCTCATCAATTCTTGTGGCGATGCGCCTCCATTGTGTCTACTCAGGATTTCCCGGGCCATGCCATCGACGGCGTCCAGATAGGCGGTTAGATTCAAATCGGGATGATCATGCTGGGCAATGATCAGACAAGCGTATAGCAAGTTGATCTCTTCTTCAGGTTTGCTGAGTTCTTCAATCAATTTGGACTGCATCCGGGCACGGTGGGCGTCTGCCGAAAGCAGGCGCAATTGCTCTGCCCGATCAGCCAGGATATCAGCCATGTGCCCGAGTTGTTCCGGGCTCAGGGTTTTTACTTGGTTCAATAGGACTTCCGAGGAGGGTTCTGATGAATACAGGTAGGATTCAAGTCCTCTCATCGCCTGCTCCCACCGGCCATCATCCAACAACTCGTAATCAACACCCAGTCCGGTGTTGACCACAAAGCCCGAGTAATCAGCCTGCGTATCCCGAAACTTTGCCAATCCGATCTGGCCCAGCGACAGCCCATTATCCGAAGATTCAATCACCAACTGATCATTGACATAGCACTTTATATGGTGTTCTGAATGTCTTACTTTGATCGTGTTCCAATCTCCCTCGCGATAATGGGGTGATTGGATTTGATTCAGGATCGTCCATTGATACACCGAAGGTCCTTCAAAACGCGTCAGTCGCATCTGCCCGTTGCTCGGATAAAAACCGTATTGCCGGTCTTTGCCATCCGATCCGAATATCAACCCTGCAGCACCGGATTCATCCGCCAGTTTGACCCGAACTTCCACTTCATACGGAAATGCCTTGGGCTGCTCATGAAAATGACAGAGTGAGCGTCCCCCAAAACCACTACCCTGCCCCTGCACAGAAATCCGATCAACCTTACTACTCCACAAGGCCCCCATACTGGAAACCCATCGTGATGCATCCAACCTGCCCAATCTCAACCATCGAGCCATCTTGACCGTATTGGGACGTGCCAGCAGTGGTTTGAGTACGTTTACGGGGGTGGCGAACCCCAGGTTCGGGGTCAAGGTTGACTTCATATTGAGCAATCCCAGAACCTCTCCCCGAACATTGAAGAGTGGACCACCACTGTTTCCCGGTTCGATGGGGATGGCCAATTGGATCATTCGGGAATGTTCAAAGCGCCGAAATCCGGAAATCAAGCCACTCACCACACTCCGCTCCAGTCCCATCGGATTCCCAACGGCAACCACCTTTTCACCCGACGACAAGACATCCGAATCTCCCAATGGCAATGCGTTTAGACCGGTTTTCTCCAGGCGGATCACCGCAAGATCCAAGGTACGGTCCCAGGCATGAATGGCAACCGGTTCATGCCTTGATCCATCGGCCAATATGACTTCTATTGCCCTGGATTCGCCGATGACATGCAGGCTGGTGGCAACAAGCCCGTCCTCCCCGATGATGAATCCCGTTCCGATACCACTTTCCTGTCCCGTCCGGTCCAGATACCGGATGGTCACAATAGATGAGTTGACCTTTTGAGCGAGATGTTCCTCATTCAACATTTCCTGGGCAAGCAGCAGGCTGCCCGACAGAATCACACAATAGAGACCGTGCACCAAGACGGTGCTGACAAGCCCCTGAAAACGCTGTTTCAAACTCCTATTGCGGATGATTTGGCTGGGATGTCCTGGGTTCACGTCCGGATTCTGCTTCATCCCCTCCAAATGTGCAAGGATGGGAAAGTGCTGCCTTCAAGCGGGACAAGTAATCGTTCCTGGACACAAGCCGGGCTCCCAGGCTTTCCGTCACAGGAGTGATCATCTGCACGTCGAACAATTGATACCCGCGCCGGTTTAAATGATCGGTCAGATGGACCAAAGCAACTTTGGATGCATTACTGGCTCGATAAAACATGGATTCCCCCGCAAAAAGCCCCTCAACCGCCACTCCATACACACCACCGACCAATCGATCTCCATGCCAACATTCCACACTATGGGCTGCCCCCGCTTCGTGAAGGCGAACATAAGCCTGGATAAAGGATTCCGTAATCCAACTCCCCGGACGTGGCGTTTCGGCACACGCCCGAATCACTTGTTCAAACGCCTGGTCGAAGGTGCAATGATACACCTTCTTGCGGATGAATTTCGCCAGACTGCGCGATATTCTCAGCCGTTGCAGGTCGAAGATCCCCCTGGGATCCGGACACCACCAGGTGATCGGCTTTTCGGTCCAGGGAAATATCCCAAGTCGGTAGGCAAGTTTGAGTCGCTCCACACTCATGTCGCCCCCAACAGCGAGCAGCCCCTCATCCAGGTACCGGTCATAGGTGCGCGGATCAGGAAACCAAAGTTTTTTCTCAAGAAAAGCGACCATGGTGACGATCAGTCGGTTGAACTACATCAAACATTTCAGAAGGACGGACTGATACATCCCGGAAATCTCCATCGCCCACAACGTCGGCCAATCCTCTTCCCTCCACTCAGCCTCTGTCAAATCTTCCGGTGCCGGACATCCCAGGCTCAACCAGCAGCCAACACGAATGTCATTCAAAATCTCGATCAACCAATCCGCCTTCGAAGGGTCGAATTCAATTTTATAGGTTGCCTCATCTTGATCAGGATGAATGGAGTCGATCCATGCCCTGATTTGTCGATGGCGTTGCGCCTGATGAACGCTACCGCTTTCCTTCAACCAATCATCGGAATCCTTCAGATCCGGGTCAGGTTCATCTTTGCATGTCAAGGAGTGGTGGTCCTCGGGGGTTTTGGGATACTGGCTGACCAGCTTTTTTAACGCCTGCCATTCCTCAACATCCAGCGCCATGTCAAAACGCCCATCTCCCTTGCGAATCAATTTCATTCAGCTTTTTCCATGGTGGCATGGAGATTATACCGGTGCAATTGATGCACGTAATGCTCTGCTGTTTCCATGCTCGCGCGTGTCAGTAAACTTTTTCCCTGCTGATGTACCTCCATCATATGATGTTCGGCTTTGGCACGATTCCACCCAAAGACCTTTTGGAAGACGTGAGTGACGTAATCCATCAGATTGATGGGATCATCCCAGCAAATCACGAGGTATCCCGAATCAAGGGATTCCTTCGTTTGCTGATCTGACCGCGGATCGATGCCCGGCAAAACCATTGGTTCGGCGTTTACGAACATGGAAAATTTCTAACCTTTATCACGGAATTATTCAACATCTGCTTCAGCAAAGCCTGAATCACCTGGATCCAAACCAAAAGTTCTGATCATCATGTACCCATTCGCAGGGGACAACATCCTCGTCCAGCCACAACATTCTCACCCCACAATCGTTCACATGCTTTTCAGTCCATGCGGGGGCCCGCTGAGGCCCAAGCACGGACAAGGTCGTTGCCAGGGAATCCGCCTGGATGCCTGTGAAGGCAATGACTGTGGTCAAGGTGCGGACGGTGAGCCCGAGACCTGTTCGGGGGTTGAGAATGTGCGAATACCGAACTCCATCGATTTCCACATATTGAAAAAGATCACCCGAAGTAGCCACCGCGCCATCCTTCAATTCAATCATCGGGCCTTCTTCCCTGCTTTCCGTAAAACCGGCCAAGCGAATCTGCCATGGATCTCCGGTTGGTTTTCCGCCGTAAAAGGCCATGTCCCCCCCGCCGGATATCAATGCATGCGGTATTCCTTGCTCTTTCAACACTTCCACCGCTTCATCCAACGCAAAGCCCTTGGCAATCCCTCCGGGATCCAGGCGCATGCCGGAAACGGTCAGACAGACGGAATGATCCTCTGGCCGCATCAACAATCGATCCCAACCAGTACGTTCCCACATGGAGTTCAATGCCGATGACGAGGGCATTCGCTTTTCTCGTCGAACCTTGCGCCAAAGAGCTGTAGCAGGCCCCAACGTCATGTCGAACGCCCCTTCGGATAAGACCGATAAACGCTGTGCAGACGCCAGCACCGTCCACATGTCATCACTCACTTTTGTCCAGATTCCCTCACCTGATTCATAACCCAGG
>JAQCFT010000150.1 GCA_027619545.1 Verrucomicrobiota bacterium
CCTGTCCAAGAGCATCCAATTGGACGACCAATTCGACTTGAAAGGAGATGCCGAAGACGGAACGGAAGGATTGCGGCTTTGTGAAATGCACCATCCCCACCTACTGGTCACAGACCTGCATTTGCCGGGAATGGACGGCATCGAACTTTCGAGAAAGGTTCTCTCGGTCTTGCCGGACACTCGCATCCTTGTCCTGACCAACCTGAAAGATCCATACACCCTTCATCAACTTCAGGAAATAGGCGTGCATGGATACGTTGAGAAAGATCAACCGCTGGAAATATTTGAAGAAGCCATGGTTGAGGTTGCATCCGGCCTCACCTATTTTACCGCCCTGCTGCATCGGAATCTTTCGGAACTGGAGAAGGACGATCGATCTTTCGTGAAATTCCTGAGTCCAAAGGAACAACGTGTGGTCGCTCTGGTCGGAGAAGGCCTTACCAGCAAGCAGATCGCCGAAAAACTGGGGCTCAGCCCGCGTTCTGTGGAGACCTACCGCTACCGCATCATGCATCGGCTCGATTTCCAGAACGCATCCGAACTGGTGGAATATGCCAAGCAGCAAGGTTTGACCGGGAGTCGATTTCAATAATGCCTGAGATTCCAATGTATCGGGAAGCCCTACCGGAGCGAAGCATCCGGCGCTGGTAGGGATCCCGATATGATCGGGACTGCGCGTCCGCCATCGTGTCCGCATCACGCAACAGTCATTCCCAAACCCAATACGCGCTCACGGACCCGCGGCAGCGGGTCTACCGGTGGCGAAAGGCTGACTATGGGTAAAAGCATCATCAAAAACGACGGAAAGGTGACAAGTCATTTGACAAGACGGGGGGTAATCGGACAGGCTTGCCCACGGTGAAAGGCATGCAGGATTATCCCAAGCATTATTGCGGGGTATTTGGCGTCTTCGGGCATCCGAACGCGGCAGAAATCTCATATTATGGACTCTACGCGCTCCAACACAGGGGCCAGGAAAGCGCCGGTATCGTCACCTGCGATGGCAGTGAATTCTATTCCCATCGCGCCATGGGTCTTGTCCCTCAAGTCTTCAAGGGCAACTCGTTAAGCAGGCTCAAGGGAGAAAATGCCATTGGTCACACGCGCTATTCCACCACTGGAGCCTCCCACGCAGTGAACGCCCAGCCCATGATCGTCGACTGTAACCGGGGCAACATCGCCATCGCGCACAACGGCAATCTTACCAACGCCTCGGAATTACGCGACGAACTCGAAGCCGGCGGCAACATCTTTCAAACCACCGTCGACAGCGAAATCATCCTTCATCTGCTGGCACGTCCATCCGCATCACCGGATGCAAACCCACTTTTGGATGCCATCCGCAAGATCCAAGGGGCCTATTCGCTGGTCATGATGACTGAAAAGGAAATGATCGGAGTGCGTGATCCGCATGGATTCAGACCTCTCAGCCTTGGGAAAGTGGATGGTAAATGGGTCTTATCCAGTGAAACATGTGCATTTGACCTCATCAAGGCGGAGTTTGTCCGTGACGTCAAACCCGGCGAGGTGGTCATCATTGACAAAAACGGCCTGAGAAGCATCGATGCATTCCCCGCTCAAAAGAGACGGGCCTTCTGTGTGTTTGAATACGTCTATTTCGCGCGTCCCGACAGTAAAATTTCAGGGATGGAGGTTTACAAATCCCGCATCGAAATGGGCAGGCACTTGGCCCGGGAGCACAAGATTGACGCGGATATGGTGGTTCCGGTACCGGACAGTGGCAATTACGCCGCACTGGGATATTCCCTGGAATCAGGAATCCCCTACCACATGGCCTTTGTTCGCAACCACTACGTGGGGCGCAGCTTCCTGCAACCTTCCCAAGTTACACGCAGCCTGAATGTTCGGGTCAAATTAAACTTGGTTTCAGGATTGGTCGAGGGCAAGAAAGTGATCATTGTGGACGATTCCATCGTTCGTGGAACCACCAGCCAAAGCCGCATCCGAACTCTCAAAGAAGCCGGTGCCAAGGAAGTGCATGTGCTGATCAGTTGTCCACCTCATAAATACTCATGTGTTTATGGAATCGATTTTCCGGATCGCAAAAAGCTTCTGGCGGCCACTTCTTCTGTTGAGGAAATCAAGAATCACCTGGATGCCGACAGTGTGGGTTATCTGAGTGAGGAGGGCATGGTCGAATCCACCGGACAGCCTCGCGATCAATTCTGTATGGCCTGTTACAATGGGGACTACCCCGTTCCTTACGATCCCAATGTGGACAAGGAGATTATTGAACGCCGAAAGTTTGAAGCGGTGAGCTTTGGGGACCTGATTGAAAAGGAAAAATCCCAATCCAAACTGATTTAGCCTTTTGATCGCAGGACGAGAAAAGTGACTTTTTCCTTGCGTCTGCGGTCCAAATTACCCCATCAAAAAGGGGAAATACGTATTTTTCATGGTTATAACAGGTCCAGATCTCACGATTGCCCCGCCGCGCAGCCCGCGTGTTCGCCTGGGGGGCTTTGTCATTTTGCCCAGGATGCTGGATAAAGGAAGAGCCACCATTGCCGCCAAAAACGGGGCCTATCATTTCAACTGCCCCATGGATCGGCGATTCTTTGAGTTCGTCGGCATCAACGCCAATACACTGATGAACCAGCTCGCTTGCGGCAAGTCAGACGGTCAAGTCCTTGGCTGGATCATGAAATCTTCTACTCAAAAGAGAACCGCACAGGAAATCGCCAGTTGGTCCGCACTGGAAGAGCAGCGAGCCCCGCTGGATGTGGAATCACGGAAGTATTTCAACGATATCCATGCAAAAGCGGCTCCTCATCGCATGGATATCATGACATGGTTTGATTTGCTTGATCTGGACGATTACGTCAGTTACGGCGGACAAGCCTGAACATCGCAGCTGCCCATCGAATAGTTCAGCCTACTTTTTAGTGACTGCGTTTCGACTGACGGGCCCCATTCCACGCGGTTTTCTGGGTTTGACGCGTGGTGCATCTCCCCACAGCCCCTCGAGGTTATAGCGATTTCGCATTTCCTGGCTCATCACGTGAACGATAACGTCGTAGTAGTCAATCACGACCCAGTTTCCGGAACTTTTTCCATCCACCTGCCGAGGTCGGATACCGTGCTCATCCCGGACCTTGTCAGTAACCTCATCAGCAATGGCACGTAGATGAGGCGAGCTGCCGCCTGTGAGGATGATAAAAAAGTCCGTAATGGACGAGATGTCCCTGAGATCGAGAATCACAGGGTTTTCGGCTTTGCGGTCGTCCGCATAGGCGCAGCACAATTGAGCGAGTTTCTTGGAATCCATGATGCTAACAAGGCAGCCAAACTGCCAAAGGACTATTCCTATAGGTAAATCCCCCGGTTGACAATATCCTGTTCAACAAATGATGGGACCAGTTCACCGATTGATTGCCCCGATCGAACTCTTTTCCGGATCGTTGAGGCAGCAATCGAACAGGGGAATCCCGATAAAAAGGTTCCCCGGAACGGCGCGGGAATTGGTTTCTCCACCTCCCCCGGCCTGGGAACCACCAGGAATTCAAGCACTGACGCCAATTTGGGGGCATCCCGCCACTGATGCAGCTTTTCGAGGTGATCCGCACCAATCAAATAACACAGTTGTGCGTCTGGGAACTGTTTTTGATAAGCATGTACGGTGTCGATGGCGTAGGAGATACCGCCTCGGTCCAGCTCGCGTTCATCGATTTCATACCGCGATTCACCGGCAAGCGCCAACCGCAGCCAACGAACCCGATCTTTACCCGCGCTGGGTTGTTGAGACTCTTTGAAGGGAGATCTGGAAGCCGGAATAAAAAAGAGCCGATCCAGCCCAGCCTCCTCCAAAGCGGCCCGCGCCACCAACAGGTGTCCCCGATGGACGGGGTCAAACGTGCCTCCAAAAATTCCTATGCGATCGAGTGCCATCTGGGTTCAGGAAGTGGATTCCATGGGTTTGGCATCCACCTGATCCAGCGCATGCTTTTCGAGAATGCCCTTGGCTTTGGGAAACATCATGGCGGCTTCGATCAACATCCAAACCTCCAGCGCGATGGTCGCCAGACCGACAAACACCACGATCCAGTTACCGCTTTGGATCCAGCTTGGAGAATCCCCGCTTCCCAAAAACAACTGAACCAGCATGGCCCACATGGGCATGATCAGCATGAAGACCATCGGGAACACCAAAAACCAGATGGGCTTCCCACGGCGCCACAAATGAAAGGTGATCACCAGAAAAGCAAGTCCCGCCAACAGTTGATTCGTGGCACCAAACAGAGGCCAGA
This sequence comes from Verrucomicrobiota bacterium, assembly GCA_027619545.1. GTDB lineage: Bacteria > Verrucomicrobiota > Verrucomicrobiia > Limisphaerales > AAA164-E04 > AAA164-E04. Next base: position 4,269 of record JAQCFT010000150.1, read on the forward strand.
GGATCATGCCTCCCTTGCCGGCGGTGGCCAGCGACCAATCAGCCTGCCCTGGAGCCGGCGCCGTGGCCACCAATGCAGCGATCACGATGGCAAACAAGGTCGCGCCGTGTTTGTTGGTCAGAAAGCCCAGAGGATTGGTATTGGAACCGTCCTGATTCTGAAACGTTCCAGCCAGTTCCTGAATAACATAACGCTGCAGTCGACATGCGGTATCCAGCGTGGTGCCCGCAAACGAAGCCACCAACACCCCCATCAAAGCCAAAGACACATGGGGCGGAATACCGATGGATTTCAAGAAGTTCGCGGAACCATCCACAAAAGCGGCCACCTTGGCCCCAAGAGCGCCCGCCGCTCCCCAGGAGGCGTATCGCGCCGCCCAAGCATTTTCACCGGTCAGAAACTCCCCTTTCACATCGGACCCCAAACCTAAACCGGCAGTGCACGCCAGAATGACCAACGTTGCCAGAAAACCTTCCGTGAGCATGCTGCCGTACCCCACAAACCTGGCATCCGGTTCACTCTGGATTTGTTTGCTGCTGGTACCACTGCTGACCAGACAATGGAATCCACTGATAGCTCCGCAAGCGATGGTGATGAACAAAAATGGAAAGATAAAAGGAGCCCCTTCGGGAGCCAGGTTCAAGGCGGGGGCAATGATTTCAAGCGTCGGACGTTCGGTTCCCCCGGGCACCGGAGCCCCCCCCATCAAAGCCGCACCGAACAATCCGGCCACAATCAATCCCAATGCTGAAATCAGTTGGAGCGAGTTGATGTAATCTCTCGGCTGAAGCAGTGTCCATACCGGCAACACGGAAGCAATGTATGAATACACCAACAGGATAACCACCCAGGTGAACACCGTCTGTGATTGCATAAACGCATTCATTTGATGGAGAAAACCCAGGTCTCCGAATATGACGGTCAGATACATGATACCCAATGCAAGCAGTGAAGGAAGGAAGAGATTCACGCCTTTCCGATGCAACCACACCCCGATCACCACGGCCAGGGGTATTTGAACCAGACATGGAAAAATCGCGGCGGGATACATTTTGAACACTGAAGCAATCACCAATCCGAAGATTGCGAGCACGATGGTCAGAGCCATGAACAAAACAAACAAAAAGAGCAACCGAACACGCCGGTTCATCACGCGTCCGGCGATGTCACCCACGGTCTGCCCGTTGTTTCGCAAACTGACCACCAAGGCGCCAAAATCATGAACAGCCCCAATAAATATGGAACCCAGGACCACCCAAAGCAATGCGGGCACCCACCCCCACATCACCGCAATGGCTGGTCCGACGATCGGACCGGTTCCGGCAATGGATGTGAAGTGATGACCAAACACAACCCCCTTGGATGTGGGAACATAATCCACCCCGTCCTCCAACTTGCAGGAGGGGCAAACGGCTTTGGCGGAAAGGGCAAAAATCTTGTGCCCCAACCAGCGGCCGTAAGTGTGATAGGCCGCGATAAAACCAAGACCGGCCAGCAATGCAATGATCAGTACTTCCATAACAAATGAATCGTTCGAAAACAGTATGGCCTTATTGGGCATTCCGATTGATCGGTTCTTCAACCACCAGATGAGACGGAAAGCCGGAAGCGTCGTGGCCACCTCGCGTTGAAAGCCGTTTGTTTTGAGATCCACCGCGAGGCTGGTTCAATGGGATGTACATCCCCCCCTGGTCATCCAGCATGGCATACAATTGATCTTCAAACTGCCGTGCCACCTGACGAAACTGTGGATCTGCAATCAGATTCTTTGTTTCACCAGGATCATTCTTAATATCGTAAAGTTCATCCGTATCCCACAATCCATAATAGGTGATGTATTTATATTGATCTCCTCGCAGCGAAAAGACGGTGGGCGATTGCGGAAAGTTCTTTTCCCAGTAATAAACATAAAGAAAGTAATCACGCCACTTCATCTCCTTACCCTGGGAAATTCCGATGAAACTCTGACCATCCATATGCGATGGGGTTCTGAGTCCGGCAGCCTCCATGACCGTGGGACCAATATCGATATTGGCCACCACCTGATCCACCACGGTGTTTCCCCGGAAGAGTTCCGGGCACTGCATGATCATGGGCACACGGATCGAAGTTTCATACGCAACGCGCTTGTCGATCAGACCATGCTCACCAAACATGAATCCATTGTCTCCCATGTATATCACCAGCGTTTCCTCGTAAACACCCATCTTCTTGAGCTGTTCCATCACACGCCCGATGCTGTCATCCACCGCCAACAATGCTTCACAATATCTTTTGTAGTACTGCTCTACATCCAGTTCGCTGTGATAAGGAAAATCCACACCATGCCAACTGTTGCGTTGGTCACGCAACCAACGCGGCTTTCCGTCGTAATTGGCATCGGTATTGGCTTCACTGGAGGGTTTTTTCCAGGGCGAATCGGTGTAACGCCCCGCATGACGCTCCGCGGGCGAGAAATTCGCATGCACCGCCTTGTGGGAAAGGTAAAGGAAGAAAGGCTTGTCCCTGTTTTTCTGTGCTTCGAGAAAATCCACGGCGTAATCAGTGAGTTCATCCGTGATATAACCCTTTTGCTTCACGCGTTCGCCATTCACATTCAGGGTGTAGTTCGGACCGGGGGCCATGTAGTGCCCTTGTCCGCGAAAACTGACCCAATAATCAAACCCGGGACGCGGAGCGTCGGTTTCGCCGCCCATGTGCCATTTACCGATAAACCCCGTTTGATACCCGGCTTTCTGAAGCCATTCAGGGAAAAACTTGGTTCCTTCGGGCACCAAGCGGTTATTGTCGATCACACGGTGTTTGTGCGTGTAAAGTCCGGTCAGGATCGATGCACGGCTCGGGGAGCAAAGCGAAGTGGTGACGAAGGCGTTTTTCAAATGAACTCCGTTGCGGGCAATCGCATCCATGTGGGGTGTTTCCAAAAAAGGATGCCCCATGAAGCCCATCGCGTCATACCGATGATCATCGGCAAGGATGAAGATGACGTTACGCTGTTTGGCTCCAGGAATTTTCTCCGGAACAACGCCTTCATTAACGGCCTGCAGACTCGCGCTCCCCAGTCCCACGACCCATCCAAGGGCCACCAACCATTTCATAGATATCAATTGTTTCATGCCGATCCAAAGCTTCGATTGAGAATGTGAATGGTCTGGATTCTAATCGAGACAAAGCTTTTGCCAAGCGAGATGTGTGGGATCACCCATTTGATGTCATCAGCAAACCAAGGGAGGCTTATTTTTTTCAAAGGAAAGGGATTGCTTCCCACCCTGCCTTCCGGTTTTAATCAGGGCTGATTCCAAACAAATAGTCATAGAAGCAATATGAGGTCTAAAGGTTTAAATGCGTGGTTCTTGGCCCTCCTGGTCGGGATGGTAGCTGTTAACGGGATACAGGCTCAGGAAGCCGAAGCAGCCAAAGAAGAGGAAAAAGCACCGGCCGTTTCGGTGTTTCCCGACAAAAACCTGGAAGAAGTGGTACGCCACTCCGTCTATGAAAAGCGGAATTCCACCGAACCCATAACCGCCGAGGATCTCGTCGATGTCTCTACCATCAAGGGCCGGGGCAAGGAAATCCGCGACCTGACCGGGCTGGAGCACTGCAAGAGCCTCGCCCTGTTGGACCTTGCCGGCAATCAAATCACCGATATATCCCCATTGAAAGGACTCAAGCGACTACAGTCACTGGATCTTTCCAACAATGATATCTCGGACATTTCCGCATTGGAAAGCGTACCTGCCTTGCAATACATCGAACTTTCCCACAACAAGGTCAAGGATCTCAAACCGCTGGCAGGATTAAAAAACATGTCGGCTCTTTATCTGGGATACAACAAGATCGAATACATCTACCCAATCCTCAGCCTGCCCAAGCTCGCTTCACTCCACCTGAGCGTAAACCAGATCGAATCCATCGAAGGCATCAACAACCTGAAATGGCTCAGCTCACTATCCCTGGACGGAAACAAGCTGTATGACCTGGTTCCGCTGGACGGTTTGAAGAACCTTAATTTCCTCTTTCTCGAATACAATCAGATACAGGATATCAGCCCTCTGATCACCATGGCCCGGGCCGATTCAGAAGGTGAAAAACGCTTCGCCCCTTTCCTGAAAGCCTACCTCAAAGGAAATCGTATCCGCAAAAGCCAGGTTGAAAAGCTCAAGGAATACGGTGTAAGAGTCCAATATTAATAAAAAGCTCCCAGGCAAAACCCGGGAGCTTGATGAAGGATTTCAGAGAGTGCGACCGCAAGTCGCACTCTTTTTGTTGCTCAAGGAAGAATGTGAGCGCGGATTTCTCCCCCAGGACTGGCGGAAGAATGAACGTTCAAGTAAGCCTTGCCACCCAACAAAGCCTCGATGGTGTCATCCGAAACTTCGCCACTACCAATAAAGGCCCCCGCATGGGATCCTTCAGCCTGATGCAGTTCTTCTCCATCCACGGCAAAAAGAACCCCTGCACTCCCGCCGACATCCGCCGGTCCATGCAGGTGAGCCGCTGTGAAATCCCCGGTCAAACCGCTGTAGCGAACATGAATGGAAAGCTGGTTCCCATCAATGGAGATGGTCCCTGATCCGGAACCACCACTGGTCACTCCCGGTGCAGCCGACAGACGCAAGGTGAAGGTCTGCCCTCCTGACCCATCCCCCACCCGATAAAAGCTCATGGCGCCATCGGCCACCACTTGATGAGGACTATTGGCTCCATCCACCGCTTCCCATGGCCCTTGCGGACTACGGGCCGATTCCAACACACCCCCTTCTTCCCAGGTAAGGGTGAGGTTTTTGCCATCGGCAGCGATGTGCAAGGTGGTGGAGACAGGTTCCGGTTCCGGCTCAACAATGTCGGGAAAATCACTCGCAACTCCTGGATTGGTCACCTGGGCGCCCGGCGTGGGAACCCCGTCCCCATCGGGATCCCCCAGCTCTTCCCCATTTGTGAAACCATCGCCATCCGAATCCAAAGCAGCCAATGCTGCATCCCAAAAAGGCCGGTTTGTACCGCCTCCGACGATGGAACGGACCGCCTCCCCAAAAGGCGTCCTCCTGCCGCCCCCAAAAGGGCCGACATGACAGTTGGAGCAGTCATTGACATTTCCGTTGGGCATCATGTTGACCCGAAAACTGCGAGCATGTGTTGTCCAGTCGATGCCGGTCAAACCAACGGCAACGAGCATGAGTAGTAGTGCGTTTCTTTTAGTCCATTGCATAATTGTTTATTGTTTTGATGAGAGCAATAATCTCCTTGGTTAAAGTACCGATGCTTGGAGACAACGGAGATACACCAAAGGTAACAGAAACGATGAGTGAAAATGGACATTCTGCATCCTCTATCAACCTCCTCCCCGATAAAGCCTTCCAACCTGGGACAGGATGTGTCCACCATCAAGGTTTGAAATGGTGGTCAGCAAAATCCATAAACTGCACCCAATCATACATTTCAATGGAATGCCCACCCTCACGTATGTGGTAACCCACTTCCGAATCCTGGATGGGTTGGCGCAGATCAGGGGTTTCCGAGGATTCGAGACCCTTTTTACCCAACAAACGGTAAACCTCGCTGGCATGGTAAGCAGACAGGTATTCACCACGAGCATCCGCCCAGGTATCCCCGGCGGCACTGTGAACGTAAACCGGTCTGGGAGCGATACAGGCCAGCAGCATATGTTGATCAACTGGCATATCATCTTCCTGTTCAACGAATTTCCACGCATTACGACATAACCAGTAAGGGAAACGAGTGACCATTTTTTTGAGTGTTTCACCCGATTTCCGACGCCACAAGGCAGCTCCAGCGCATCCCGATTGAGCAGAAATCGCCAAGGCAAAACGCTCATCCTGGGCGGCGGTCCACAAAGTAGCCTTCCCCATCTTGGAATGCCCCATGATGGCAATACGTGTGTGATCTATGTCTGGATCGGTTTCCAAATAATCCATTCCCCGACTGGCACCCCAGGCACAGACTGATAGAACACCCCACTCATGCGCTTTTGGAAAGCTTTGCCCCTTCGGATAAAACAACTTGTGAATACTGCTCAGGAATTCCACTTCATTGTGTTTGACCAGGTCCTGCTGATACACCGCACAAAACCCATAACCCCGATCAAACATTTCCCCTAACGGCCAACCATTTTTCAAAAGCCCCGGACGTGTTGTGGAGGCATCGAAATCATCTGATTGGGTGTTATTGAAACTATGCTTGAAGAAGGCAGGTGCCGGTTTCGTTGCCTTGTTTGGAGAAAACACCAGAAAATGCATCGCCATCCGACCATTCTCATTTTCCAGATGAATTTTAACATCCTTGCGAGTCGCTTTGCCCCCCATGAACTGTGGATCGGTTTCCACCACCTCAAACCGGACGTTCACGGGATACGCCGGTTCAGGCACACGGCCATAAACCACATTCGCAAAGAGAGAGAGAATCTCAGGCCGACGAATCGAAAACCATTCTTCTGGAGTGGTGATGGGTTTCCCCAAGGAAGAAACCAAAAGCGGGGGCAGGTCATAATCAGGGATCCGTTCCTCGTCATAATTGACGTCCTTGTCATATTCCTTTGCCTCGCGTGCATCCAGATTCGGACACACTACAATAGCAAACATCAATAGAATGAAAAAACGGTTCATGCGACCCAGTTGAAAAGGACACTCCCATTTCGACAAGCGTAAAATGCGTCGCACAGCACTCAGGACGGATGAAGCTTGATACGACATCGGATATCTTGGCAATAAGCTACACTGAATCCCCTGGCAGAAGGTTGATTCATCCGCCGCACATAAAAAGTAAAACCACCCATCATGCCTCAAGGCAGACCGCACCAAAGAACGGTTAGGGTCAGAATAACTTAGCGAAAGCCGTCCCCGGCGGAAAACCGGGCAGACTGGCCGTCCGTGTTCATCTCGCGCTTCACTTGTGGTTTCACTTTTATATCGAAAATGCGTCTTTTTTACTTGATTTTTAAACATTTTTTTGAGTGAATATGCGACGTCAATCACGAGAAATACCCCCTATTTCTGGGTTATTGAC
>JAQCFT010000151.1 GCA_027619545.1 Verrucomicrobiota bacterium
TCAAAGTTTCCCGCACTGTAGAAGAAAGGCCGGTCAATTGCGACTGCGGGAATCCCATTCTCCACATTCAAGGTCATGGTGTAAGTGTCGCCCACCTTGAATTGTTCGGACAGTGCCGGATGGACGTAATTCAATTCCCCCGATAATTTCCATGAAACGACTTCCGCATGGGTGGACAGAACCACCGCCAGGAGTGCAGCATGAATCAATAAACCTTTCATGTGAAAAAAAATAAGCATGAATCTCCTCTGGTCAACTCGGTTTTTAGGGTAGCACAGGATTCATGAGGACATGGCGAAGCCCCTCTTCCAAACTTGACTTCACTTGCCAGACAAGCTCAAGGCAGGTGTTCGGGGCAGCAACATCAACTGTTTCAAACTGGACATAATTTCCTGAACCACGTGTTTGCCAAATTCAGCCAAACCGTGTATTTCTGTCTCCTGTTTGTTTTTAAAGAGCGTTACTATCAATCATATGTCCGAACCGACGATCATTTACACCAAGACCGACGAGGCTCCAGCCTTGGCCACTTATTCTCTGTTGCCGATCATTCAGGCTTTCACTCACTCAGCCGGAGTGCACGTAGAAACCAGGGATATCTCACTGGCGGGCCGCATCATTGCACGTTTTCCTGAACACCTGAAAGAAGATCAAAAGATCGGGGACGCGCTCGCGGAACTGGGTGAGCTCGCCACAACTCCAGACGCCAATATCATCAAGCTCCCCAACATCAGCGCCTCGCTGCCTCAGCTCAAAGCGGCGATCAAGGAATTGCGCGACAAAGGGTATGACCTTCCAAACTACCCTGAAGAACCCCAAACCAATGAAGAGCGCGAGATCAAAGATCGTTATGACAAGATCAAGGGAAGTGCGGTGAACCCTGTCTTGCGAGAAGGAAATTCCGATCGTCGAGCCCCTCAGGCCGTTAAGGCCTATGCTCGCAAGAATCCTCATTCCATGGGGGCCTGGTCCAAGTCATCCAAAACTCGTGTGGCGACCATGGGTGAGGGGGATTTCAGGTCGAATGAAAAGTCGGTCACCGTCGCCGAGTCCACCGACGTGAAAATCGAATTTGTTGACAACGAAGGTCGGGCACAGATTCTCAAGGCAAAAACCGCTTTGCTGCCCGGCGAGGTAATGGATGCGACGAAGATGAGCCGGAAGGATCTGGTTCGTTTTCTTGAAGCGCAAATGACCGAGGCCAAAGAACAAGGAATTCTGTTTTCGCTCCACATGAAAGCCACCATGATGAAGGTGAGTGATCCCATCATTTTTGGTGCCTGCGTCGAGGTCTTTTTCAAGGATCTGGTCTCCAAATACGCTTCTGAACTCGATCAGATGGGTGTGGATTTTCGGAATGGTTTCGGGGATTTGATGGCTCGCATGGAGGAGCTTGCTCCTGAGACGCGCGCGTCCATCGAAGCCGACATCGCCGCAGCCTTCTCCAAGGGGCCCGACCTGGCCATGGTCAATTCGGACAAGGGAATCACCAACCTGCATGTCCCCAGTGACATCATTATTGATGCCTCCATGCCGGCGATGATCCGTTCTTCAGGCCAGATGTGGAACGCTAATGGCGAGTTGCAGGATACCTTGGCCGTGATTCCCGACAGCTCTTATGCGGGTGTTTACCAGGCCACGATTGAATACTGCCAGGAGCATGGCGCTTTCGATCCAACGACGATGGGAACAGTTCCCAATGTCGGGCTCATGGCGCAGAAAGCCGAGGAATACGGTTCACATGACAAGACCTTTCAAGCCCCTGGAGCCGGTCATATCCGCGTGGTCGATGCTTCCGGCAATACGCTGCTGGAACATGAGGTGGAAGAAGGTGACATCTGGCGCAGTTGCCAGACCAAAGATGCCCCGATCCGTGACTGGGTGAAGCTGGCCGTTAACCGAGCTCGTGCGACCGGTTGGCCCACTATCTTCTGGTTGGACGAACAACGTGCGCATGACGCTCAATTGATCGCCAAAGTGAACACCTATCTCAAAGACCACGACACCGATGGTCTCGATATCCGTATTCTGGCTCCTGAGGAAGCGACCCGTTTTTCACTGGACCTTATCGCAAAGGGTGAAAATACGGTTTCTGTCACGGGCAACGTGCTGCGTGATTATCTTACCGACTTGTTCCCAATCCTGGAAGTTGGCACCAGTGCCAAGATGCTGTCCATCGTGCCGCTCATGAATGGGGGAGGATTGTTCGAAACCGGTGCCGGTGGTTCGGCGCCCAAACACGTCCAGCAGTTTGAAGAGGAAAACTATTTACGATGGGATTCACTCGGTGAATTCCTTGCGCTGGCTGTTTCCCTGGAGCACCTGGCCAACGTTCACAACAATCCCAAGGCGAAAATATTGGGAACTGCTCTGGACAAAGCGACCGAAAAACTCCTGGAAGAGAACAAGTCACCCACACGTCGTCTTGGCGGCCTCGATAATCGTGGAAGTCACTTCTACATCGCTCTCTACTGGGCTGAAGCTCTGGCCGCACAAGATGATGACGCATCATTGAAGGATATCTTTACGCCTGTGGCGCGGGAATTGGCCGATAAGGAGTCTTTGATTGTCGAAGAACTGCTCAAAGTACAGGGGGCACCAGTGGATACGGGAGGTTATTATCAGCCTGATGACGCAAAAGCTTCTGCCGCCATGCGTCCCAGTGCGACACTGAACCAGATTATTGCTGACATTTCCCAAGCAATTTAAATTGTTTGATCCTCATCGAAAACCTTTGTTGCATGCTTCACAAGCTGCAACAAAGGATTGCGATAGATCGTATGTCAAAGCGTAAGGGTCACCGAGCCAGTTTTTTAATGACTTTGGGGACTATTCGTTTGAGTACTGGGATGGAGTAGCCGCCCTCCAGAAACCATGCGCTGATTCCGTCACAATGCTCGTCGGCGATTTCAAGCAGCAGGTTGATGGCGTTCAGAAAATGGCGGTCTGTTAAGCTCATCAGGCCGAGTGGATCTTCCTTGTGCGCATCGAATCCGGCGCTGACCAGCAGAAAGTCGGGGGTGTTCTTTGTCACAAACTCAAGGAGGGTTTTCTGAAAAGTTTTCAGCCATTGTGTCCCGGTGACTCCTGTGTTCACCACAACGTTGCACTTGGTGCCACGTCCTTTGTCTCTGCCTGTTTCGTCGGGGAATCCGCAATGAGGATAGATCTGATCCGGATCGGCATGAATGGAATAGTAAAGGACTTGAGGATCACGGTTGTAAAAGTAGTCAATGCCATTCCCGTAGTGGGCGTCAAAATCAACAATCAGGCACTTTGCCCCTGGACGGGAACACCTCACGATTTCTGTGGCCAACGCGACATTGTTTATGAAACAGAACCCTTCCGCTGTTGAACGCATGGCGTGATGCCCGGCAGGTCGCGTGAGGGCAAATGAAGACACTCCTTCAAGCAGTGATTCTCCAGATGCCAGGGCGCAACCTGCAGAGGCTTGAATGGCCGCAAAGGAATCCTGACACAGGTAGTTATCAGGCGACATGAAAACCGTAGTTTTATGCTGTGCCTCCTCCAATCGGTTCAGATATTGCTGATCATGGAGTACCAGCAATTGATCAAAACCGGCCGGTTGGGGAATGTCAAAAGACACCGGCGTCCTTTTGGGTAACAGCAGGCAACCCTCAAGAATCGCCTTCAAACGCTCTGGTTGCTCAGGGTGAGCGGCAGGTCCTTCGTGAAGTAAACAATCCGGATGAAAGAAAACCTTGAATGCATTCTCACGATCCGGAAACCGGTTGAGTAATGGATGCCTCATTTTCGAAGCTTCAGGACGAAATAGTTTTCATCCGGATCGTCGTAAGGTGCCTTGACGAATCCGAATTTTTTTGCAATTCCGTTCATTGATCGGTTGTCTTTCCTGGTCAGCGCATAAAGAGACTTGAGCTTGCGTTCTTTGGCAATGGCAACCAACCGGGACATCAGAGACCGCGCCATGCCCAGGCTGCGCTTGGATTCGCTCACAACAAAGGCCGTTTCGGCCGCTTCCCCGGACTCGTCGAGATAATAACGACCGACTGCACGAATGACCTGTCTGGGACCTTTAAACTCCACTATGCAAAGTGCGACGTCCCTGGTTTGTTCAATGTTGACCAGATGGTAAGCCGATTCGACACTCATCGACTTTGGCATGTGACGATAGCGTTGCAGCAGCGTTTCTTTTGTGTGCGTGTAGAAGAAGTTCTGCAGTCGGTGCAGATCGGAAAGACGCAGTGGCCGCAGGAAATAATCCTTTCCGTCACCCAGTTTCAGCTTGATCGTATCGACGTCACCTAATTCTTTGATTGTCGTCGTGACCGGCACCGAATGAACCGGAACCTTCATGGAGTGGATGACCTGTTCCAAAAGTTCCTCCCGGAATTTAGGGTGAGCCACTTGAATCAACTCCAATGCCCTCTCCCGCAAAGATCTCCCCCGCAACGGTGCGATGCCATATTCCGTGACCACATAATGAACATCGCCGCGCGAGGTCACCACCCCTGAACCGGGAGTCAGTGTCGGAACGATACGTGATACGGTGCCTCCCTTGGCTGTTGATGGAAGTGCAATAATCGGTCGCCCTCCCTTACTCATACCCGCTCCTCGAATAAAATCTACCTGGCCGCCGATTCCGCTGTAAAGTTTACCTCCCAGCGAATCGGCCGCGATCTGGCCGGTGACATCGACTTCGAGCGCACTGTTAATGGCGACCATTCGACGATTGCGGGCGATGTTGGCGGGATTGTTGACGTATTCACTGGGATGAAACTCAATGTGTGGATTATTGTCCACAAAGTCGTATAGCTTTTTGCTTCCAAAACAAAAACTACATATTGTCTTACCATCATGAAACCCCTTCATGCGATTGGTAATGTTGCCTTTCTCAAAAAGTGAGAGAACCCCGTCGCTGAACATCTCGGTATGGATACCCAGGTCCGAATGCCCTCCCAGGCAGTTCAAAACAGCATCTGGAATTTTTCCGATGCCCATCTGCAGCGTGCAGCCGTCATCGATGAGCAAACTGACAAATTTCCCGATCTTTTTGGAAACAGGATCCAACATGGGCGGGATATGTTCGATCAGGGGTTCGTCAATGGTTACATAGGCATCAATATCACTCTTGTGAATGAAGGACTGACCGAGTGTGCGGGGCATGCTGGGATTGATCTGTGCAATCACAATCTCTGCGGAATGCACGGCTGCCCTGACAACATCCACCGAAACGCCCAGCGAGCAAAAACCATGATTATCCGGAGGGGAAACCATCACGATGGCCACGTCCAAAGGCACATAGCGCTCACGAAAAAGCAACGGCACTTCGGAAAGAAAGCAGGGGGAATAATCGGCAAATCCGTCATTGGCCGCCTCACGTGTGCCAGGTCCGAGGAAAAACGAATTCACACGTACTTTGCCGGCTAATTTAGGGGAACACCATGGAGTCTCCCCAAGGGTCATGATATGCACCATCTCGACATCTTCGAAATATTTCGCTGCCCTTGAAAACCTCCGCATCAATCCGTTGGGACACGCAGCGCCCGACCCAACGAAAACCCTGCTGCCATTCCTTATGTAAGCTCCCCAATCCTTTGAAGTAAGTAGTTTCATCCGTTCAAATCCAATCATTCCCCACGAAACAATTCACGCAAAAACTTCAACCAGGCGTTCAAAAATTCGATTGCACAAAAACGGTGAACAGGACGCCGCTTTCGGGTTAGGATGTTTTCGAAGTTCTGGCTGACGAATCTGCCAGGGAATTTCGTGTTACGATTGATTCCGAAAAATGCATTTTGTTCTTATGGCACTGTTGGAGAGGCGTGTTTTACTTTTGATTGGTCTTGGTTGAGACTTTCAGGGTGCCGTTGGTGAGGATGCGCGCTCTGAGTCCTCCGTGGTTTTTCAGGGCTTCCTCGGTAGCTGGCCCAAAGGCTTGATCCATCCAGTAGCAGGGTTTGCTTTCTTCAACACCTTCAAATTGGATGCCCTGGATTTCGAAAGTTTGCCCGATGAGTGAGTTAAGGTCCACGCCGCGTGTCAAGACGTTGCGTCGAAAGGCGGAGGGTGGTTTGTTAAAGATGTTGAGTTCTTTTTGAAGGCGTTCGAATACTTCCATTTCAAAGAACGTGATCTGGCCTTTGTAGTTTTCCTTGTGATTGAAATAACGATCTCCAAGGAGTCCGCTGCCGGCTTTGCACTCGACTTCCTCGACTGACTTGATGGGGTGTGTACCAGGTGGTTTGCCGTGGTGACCGACAAAGTTGTGGCCTTCCGAGATGAAGATATGCTCGATGTGAAATTCGGTTTGAGATGTATCCTGCATGTTGCGCTCCAGGCAACATGCTACCAGAAGTCAGGCAGGTCCGAAAGGGTTTCCTTCAAAATCCCATAGATGGCTTTGCGTGATTCCACGGTGAGTTTCTCAAATTCGGGCTGATTGTTTTCTCCGGTCAGGATTTTCCAGAGTTTTGTGTAGATTTCATCTTTCAGCTTTTTCGGCAAGGATTGGAAGGCTTCGCTGTAGATGAGGAAGCTGCATGGATGTTCGAACAACCTCGTTTCCAGATTGAAATCTCTCAGTGATCTGCCTTTGGAATCCTTCGGACCTTTTTCGGCGAACACCTTGGCGTAGGCGGAAGTTTCCCCGACTTTTTCGGTAAGTGGTGCTTCGTCCACAAAAAGAAGATAGCGCAAAAAGGCGTCCACTTTGTGTTTGAGATATTTCAGGTGTCCGTAGGCGTTGAGCATGAGCTGGGATTCATACTGCATGCGGGTGATGAAGTTGTGCATGTGGCCCTGATGTTCCATAACCATCAGCGCAACGATATCGCTGGTGCCGTGCGGGTAGGGGGATGGGTTGAAGAATTCTTTCAGATCCTCCAGATTTCCACGGAAATTGGGAGATTCCTTTTGTTTCTCGAACGCTGCTTTTCCAAATAGATTGCCTCGATGAATCTGTTTGCCATGTCCGCCGGTCACATACCAGCCTCCCCAGCGATCCTCAAAGGGCGTTCGATGGTTGACTTGGCTGGTGCCGGTGATCAGATCCACAATGCCTATTTCATCGACTTCAAACGATCTCACCAGGTGTCCGGGGACCCCCATGGTTTTTGAAGAGGCGTGGCATTCGAGACACTGGTCGGTTCTAACAAATTTGGGTTTCTTGTCCGGATCCTGTTCCAGAGTGTAGAAGACGCCGCCGAGTTCCTTGTCCACTGCGGTGATTTCCAACAGATTGGATCCCTGTACAAACCCGATATAGGTGTTTTCATCGAAAAAAAGCGCCCGGGGGGTGGAAGGGGAAATCTTATGGCGTTGGAAGGAGGTTTTCGAGAATACCAGCAACTGTGATTCCGTTGGAATATTCAAGTGGTCCAATAGGGAAAGAAGATATCCCTGACCATCATGCTTGAAGTCCAATGTGACCTCCCCGGCGTCGATAGCTTCCTGTAAACGGGCAATGAGACTCGTGTCCTGACGTTCGCCATAACCAATCGTATCCTCTTCAAACGGCATCATGTGGGTGGCTCCCTGGAAATCATCGTTTGCGAAGGACGTGCCGACGCTGGCAATCGTTGCTAAGGTGGCGCAGAGGCAGAGGATCAATTGCCTGGGCGAAAAAGAAAGTCGAGTCATCATGACAATAAGCAGTGTTTCAACATTGTGGAAGCTGGCCCATATTCAACGTGTCCCGATCATCTTCTTCCAAACTAATTTTGCTCCCGTTTAGGCATTTCTTGTTAAATCAAGCGTGCGAAACCGCCTATTCAACTTTAGGTGGCATGGGCGGAGCGGTGCTGGATCGGACGACAAGTTCCGCCGGTATCACGATTGATTTGGGAGGTTCTCCCTGTAACAGGGATTCCATGAGGTCCATCGCTGCTTCCCCCTGGCGCATTTTGGGCTGGCGTACGGTGGTGAGCGGTATTTGGAAATGTTCGCTGGTCAGGATGTTTCCAAATCCGACGATTGACATTTCCTGGGGGATACGGACGCCCTGCTGAATCAAGTGTCCTGCGGCTCCGATTGCCACCAGATCATTGACAGCCTGGATGGCAGTTGCCTTTGAATTCTCGGTTAACATTTTGGCTGCGGTGTTGGCTCCTTCCTCAATGGTGCCTCCCGCCATGAAAACCAGTTGGTCATCCCAGGGAATACGAGCATCCGCCAGCGCAAGTCTGTAACCTTCCAACCGGTCTTTCCCCCAGGGCGCTGCCAGTGGTCCCGAGAAAAATGCGATACGCCGATGCCCGAGCCGGATCAAATGCTTGGTTGCTTCCATGGTGGCGTGCAGACTGTCTGTCTCCACGTTGGCAAACTCTTGGCAAAAAGGAGCCCGGTGTCCCAGGACCACACAGGGAGTCCCGTGTTTGTTGATTTCCTGGTAGATGGGGGCCATGCCTTCGAGACGATAGACTGGCGACACGAAGAGGCCGTCCACTCTTCTGGCGAGAAAACGCTTGATACTGGTTGCTTCCCGCTTCGGATCATTCAGGGAATGGGCAAACAGGATGTCATATCCCGCACGGTGGGCCCGTTCCTCGATGGCCATCATGACTCGCGCATAAATGGGGTTGGTGGCGGCCGAAATCACCAGGCCGAGCAGTCGCGTCTTCCTGCTCCTCAATCCGCGGGCTGTGACGTCCGGGACGTATCCCATGTCATCGGCCAACTTTCGTATACGTTCCTTCGTGGCAGTGGATATATCCGGTGCATCCCGCATCACTTTGGATACGGTCATGACCGAAACATTTCCCGCTTTGGCTATGTCCTTCAGTCGAATCATGTTGGTTTTTGTTGGTTGCTCCTTACTGCAAGTAGCCCGTATCATAACGCAGTGTTGAAACTCACACAATGTCTTGCGTCGGATTTGTGGAACTATTTCTCTGACGCACTACCGGCTGATGTTATTCTTTCTGCTTTGATTCTAGCCATTGCATAGCGGCTTCGACGATGATTTCGTGGGTTCCGTCAAACACCGTGATTCTAGCTTTGCCGGAGCTGCGGCGCAGCAGGGGTTGCTTGTCGCCGTAGGATGGATCTTGTTCTACGGCTGTTCTTAACGCATTTGGGATGGTTTTGTTTTCTTCCATTTGACGGATGTGTTCTTCGCTGAATCGCTTTTTTGGCGCTGCCAATTCATTGAAAGCTCTGAGGGAGTGACCCACCGGAACACTGCCTGTGTGGCCGTCCATGATGCCGGTGTTGATATCCAGATGAACCGCTCGGGCTTTTTCCATAAAGGTGATGGGTGAACGATTCCAGTATTGGAAATCAACGGAAATGTTTTTTCCCGGTGCTCCTCCGCAGGAGGATTCAATCATGTCTTTGTAGCGCAAATGACGCGTTCCGGTCTCGTGATGCCAACGCCTCAAATCTGAAATCGGAACCCAGGCCGAAACTGCCGCCCAGACGTCCGGTGCCTTGGCTGCCAGCATGAGTGAAGCCATGCCACCACCGGAGGCCCCCACGAGGTAGATGCGCCGGGGATCCACCTGGGCGATCGATTGTGCATAAGTGACCGAATCAAGGATATCGCTGACCACCAGATCGGAGCAGGTCGCGGCCGGACGATTGTTCATGCCTCGAAAATCCGGGTGAATGAAATGCCAGTCGCGCTCTTTTGCTTCGTGAAGGTAGTCCACACCACTGGATTGTTTGAAATCACCGGACCAACTGTGCAATGCGACCAGCAGCGGACGAGGTGCCGTGGGGGATTTGGCTGGATTCCAGATGGCATGTTGTAATGAACCATCGAATGTGGATGGAATCTGCAACTGTATCGTTCCCGAAACTTCGCTCCAGAGTGGGGGAGGTGCTTGGGGGGTGACTGTGGATTGGGCTGGGACTGATTGGTAGATGAAAAGTGAACAACCCAAGGTGATTGCACAAAAGAGCGTTTTGATTTCTAGCTTTGGCATAGCTGTTTGATGAGCTTAGATTCCCGTTCAACTATTTGCAAAACACTTTTCCGGTACGACCGTGGTGTCCGGTTCCTGCCGGATGTTTGGAATCTATCGAAAGGCAAAGCCGGGCGATCATCCGGAAATCGCATTTGGAGGGTCACTTTGCGTATCATTCGCCTGATAAGTAGCAACTTCAAAATTTTTGAGTTGCGTTTCAGGCTTGAAGTTGGCTCATTCCTAGTTTTACTTAATCCCACATGCCAACCAGGAAAGGCACAAGTCAGGTGAGTTCATTGAGCAAGTCCGAGGATTTGTTCGATCTGAATCGTTATTTGGATCGGGCAAGTTGTGCTGTGGACTGTGCTTTGGATGCCTATTTGCCCAGTGCCCGCACGAAGCCTGCCACCATCCACCGCGCCATGCGCTATTCCATTTTTGCTGGAGGCAAGCGCATGCGGCCCGCTTTGTGTTTGGCTGCGGCAGATGCGTGCGGTGGGGATTGGGGGGCAGCCATGTCTTCCGCATGTGCCGTGGAATGCATTCATACCTATTCATTGATCCATGATGATCTTCCGGCCATGGATAATGACGATCTGAGGCGGGGGAAACCGACCAATCACAAGGTGTTTGGAGAGGCCATTGCCGTATTGGCGGGGGATGCGTTGTTGACGCACGCATTTGAGATGGCTGCAGATTTTGCGCCAACCAGGCGTTACTCGCTCAAAGACGCGATTCTGGAGGTGGTCAAAGCCTCGGGATCAAGGGAACTGATTGCCGGTCAAGTGGCGGATGCCGAGGCTGAAGGCCAGAAAACCACTTTGCAGCGTCTCAAATACATTCATGAATGCAAAACCGCTGCCTTGCTCATGTGTTCGGTTCGGCTGGGTGGAATGAGCGCGAACTGTACACCGGCCCAATTGAAGGCTTTGTCCGAATTCGGTTACAATGTGGGGCTGGCGTTTCAAGTGATCGATGACATTCTGGACGTTACCCAGACCAGTGAGCACCTTGGAAAAACGGCCGGCAAAGATGAGGCATCCCACAAGGCGACCTATCCGGCGTTGATCGGTCTGGATCGATCCCGGAAAATAGCGGCCAAATTAACCGAGAATGCCTTCCAGTCTCTGGCTCCATTTCGAGGCAAAGCCAAAGCCTTGCACGCCATTGCAGAATACCTTCTGAAACGGACCCACTGATTCGTTTGGGCTCCGTTCCTCCCTTGCTTGTCGAATTCAAATTTGCTTTTCACGCGATTTGAATCATATTGTAAGATGCTAATTTGGGGAAGATAGCATCCATTGTATTGAATACGGAGCAATTGCTGTGCATCGAAACACTTTGCCCGGGAGACCGAATCCTTTCCAGGTAGTGGCAGGGATCAA
>JAQCFT010000152.1 GCA_027619545.1 Verrucomicrobiota bacterium
AGCAACCTGAAGAACGTCGGGTTGGCCTTCCGCATCTTTGCAACGGATAACGGGGATCTTTATCCCATGGCAGTGCCGGATGATCAAGGTGGTTCATCCAGTGCAGCGGACTTACGATCCGGTGCCGGGCTCGTTTGGAGGCACTTCTTGTCGCTTTCCAACGAACTTCAGACTCCCAAAATCGTTCTCTGCCCGAGTGACGGTTTGGGACGCGTAGAGTCGAGTACCTGGAACACCAACCGCATTCGTAGTTCGCGTGACAATGTTCAGGTGGCATTCAACTCCAACCAAAATATCAGCTATTTTGTTGGGTTCGAAGCTGACGAAACCTTGCCGCAGAGCTTGCTGTCCGGTGATCGTAACATCACCAACTCGGACCGCACGGATATCAGCAGCGGGATTGTTTTCCGTTTCCGCATGCGTGCTCGTCGCAACGATCCGCCACCCTTGCCTACTCCAGAACCTGGATATGACAAGAACATCCATGATACCTCCGGTAACACGGTTCTTGGTGACGGCAGTGTCCAGGGCTTCACCGATTCCAAACTCCGCGTTGGTATCCGTGACACCCAGCTGAGCGAAGTTCAGATCGCTGCTCCTGGTGACGAAGATTTCCGCGGACGTTGATCCCGGACTTTTGATCCATCTTTCATTTGCACGCGCCCCGTATTCCGGGGCGCTTTTTGCGTGCAGTTTCGGGTCACTCAAAGACCGAGACCAGTCAAATCCTTTCAATGCTTCAAAAGATCCTGAAATGCTTCTGTCAAATCGGGATGATGAAATTCGAACCCGGTATCCAGTAATTTTTTCGGATGGGCTCGGCAACTGGAAAGCAGGGTGGCTGTGCCCATTTCGCCAAAAATCGTCCTTACCAATATCGGTGGAATGCGCATCCAAACAGGGCGACGCAGCACTCGCCCAAGGGTTTTGGCAAATGTCTGGAATTGGACTGGGGCAGGGGTGACGCAGTTGACTGGACCCTTTACATCCGGCCTGTCCATACAGTGGCTGATAGCGCGCAATGTGTCGTCGAGAGTGATCCAGGGAACAAATTGTCGACCTGAGCCCAATACGGCACCCGCGCCCCACTTGAAAGAGGGGAGCATGGCTTTGAGCGCCCCTCCATGTGTGGAGAGAACCAACCCAAAGCGCAGGGCAATGGTTCGGGTCTTCTTCGGATCAAGGTCAAAAAGGGCCTGCTCCCAAGCGACGCCCAGTTGTCCCAGGAAATCCTTTGCAGGTGGCGTCTTTTCATCGACGACCTGATCTCCACATGAGCCATAGATGCCCACAGCGGAGGCGTTTATCATGAATTTCGGCGGGTGATCCATCGACTGAATCCTGCCGGCCAGGAGGCGGGTGGATTCCACTCTGCTGCGGACAAGCAGGTCTTTGCGATGTTGTGTCCACCTTCCTTTGGCAATGTTTTCTCCTGCCAGGTGAATGATTCCGTCGACTTGACTGAGTGCTTCAGGATCCAGAAACTCGCTGAGCGGATCCCAGTGGAAGCATGTGCTTTGGTCGGCCCGCGACTTGTTTCTAACCAGTCCCACGACATCATGCCCCTTCTTTTTGAGATGCTCGCCTAGTGCCGATCCGATGAGGCCGGTGATTCCTGTCACCAAGATTTTCATGGTGTGAATGTGCCCTGAAAACTCTTGATGTAAACCGTGATCAGCGGAATGAGCTCAGGCCTTCAACCACCTTTACCGTCGAATAAGATTTATTGAGGCTGTAGAAATGCAATCCTTTCACGCCTTCCTTCAACAATTCTTCGCATTGTTCAACGGCAAATTCGATGCCGAACTCGGTGGCAGCCGTGTCGTCATTTTCCAACATGTTGAGTTTTTCCATCATTTTGTCTGGAATCGTTGCGCCGCACAGTTCGGTGAATCGTTTGATCTGGTTGGTGGAAAGGACTGGCAAGATGCCCGGAATGATGGTCTGCGTCATTCCCAGTTGCTTCACCATATGATCTCTGAATCTTAAAAAGTCTTCGTTGCTGAAAAAGAGTTGGGTCATGACAAAGTCGGCTCCGGCATCGACCTTGCCTTTCAACCGTTCCCAGTCCACTTCCCGACCTTCCTTGCATGCAATGTGGCCTTCCGGAAATCCCGCCACACCGATCGAGAAGTCGTAATTCGAACGGATAAACGATACCAGATCCTTTGAGTAAGTGAAACCTCCCTCAGTAGGCACAAAATCACCGGTTCCACCCGGGGGATCCCCCCTGAGTGCCAGAATATTCCGGATGCCCAATTCGGATGCCTCATCCAGCACCTGTCTGATCTCTGCTTCTGTGGCACCGACACAGGTCAAATGGCTCATACAGGTCAGGCGAAACTCCTGTTGTATGCGAGATACAATTTCAAGCGTCTTGCCTTTGGTTCCGCCGCCCGCACCATAAGTTACCGAACAGTAATCTGGCTGAATGGCAAGGAGTTCCGGTATGGTTTTTGAAAACAAAGAGGACTCCCCTTTTTCCGTTTTTGGCGGAAAGAACTCAAAGGATATGGCTGGCTTTCCCAGGTCTGATTTGCTTTGGTGTATGTCCTTGATGAACTGCATGTGCCCGTGACTTTATGATGGTTGCCCCAAGGTTCGCAAGGATGTTCCCTCGGGGAATTTTCATTGAATAGCTCGCAGGAACTCGCATCATCCACACCTATTGAATCATAAACTTTCATCTGATTTTTCGTTGGTGCCACTTTCGGGCGGCCGTTTTTCAGTTCGTTCCGAAGTGCATCAGGAGACGTTTCATCCTCAGGTCGGAGCGCAAGAGGAGGCTCGGTGTGTGTATTTTCGTCCGATGCACCTTCGTCAACGATTGTTGAATGCCACGGAATCCTTATGTGTGTGGGACGTCGGTTTGGGCGGGGCGGGAAATGCGTTGAATCTGATACGGGATCATCAGGACCTGAATGCCCGCGTGGAACTGCATAGTTTCGAAAGATGTTTGAAGCCTCTGGAATTTGCCCTGCATCATGCCGCCAAGCTTGATTACCTCCATGGTTTTGAATCGTTTCTCGATCAACTGATCAAGGCACAACGAGTGACTTTCAAGTCAGGTCAACTTGAGTTGGACTGGCATCTGCACATGTGCGATTTGCGTGATGGTTACGGCCCGTTATCCGGGAAGCTTCGGTCGGCTGACGCCATCATGTATGATCCTTACTCCCCGGCCAAAAACCCCGAGTTATGGTCCCTTCCTGCTTTCAATCGACTGCGTGAAGCCCTGACCACTCCGGCCACCCTGGCCACCTACTCCCGCAGCACCAGTGTACGCGTCGGCCTTCTCCTGGCGGGCTTTTATGTGGGGCGGGGAGGAGAGGTGGGGGAAAAGGAGGAAACGACCGTGGCCGCGACCGATCCAGGCTTGGTGGGGCCATTACTGGAGGAGCAGTGGTTGAAAAAGATCAGGAATTCCACGAACGGTGAACCCATACGACAAGTCCCTCATACCAGATCCTTTTTGACAGCAGAAACCTGGGACCGTTTATTGCGGCATCCACAGTTTTCGTCATTGGCAGTTGATTTGGAACTGCCCGTGAGGCACTGATAGGCTGTGTTGCATCAGATTGTGAGCAAACCATTGATCAGTTTTATCATTCCAGCCTTCAACGAAGCCAAATTACTGCCGGAAACATTGGCAGGGATTCGTCGTGCAGCTGACGTATTGACGGTCAGGAATGTGGCTTGGGAGATTGTCGTCTGCGACAACAACTCCACGGATGACACCGCCCGAATCGCCGAACAACACGGTGCGCGGGTGGTGTTTGAAAAAGTGAACCAGATTTCCCGCGCCCGCAATACAGGGGCTTCGATCGCTGCTGGTGATTGGTTTGTGTTCATCGATGCGGATTCAGTTCCCCCCGGCGGTCTCCTTGAGGAAATGTGCGATGCCATGGATTCAGGGCGGATCGTCGGAGGTGGTGCCATTATGACCATGGATGCCGAATTGCACTGGTTCTGGATGCTTTGGCTGCGCATGTGGAATCGGACAAGCCAACTGATGAAATGGGCGGCCGGTTCCTTCGTTTACGCAAGGGCTGATGCCTTCAAGGCAGTTGGAGGGTTCCCTTTGGATTGCTATACCGGCGAAGAACTGGTTCTGAGTCAGAAACTGAAACGCTGGGGGAGAAGCCGCCAATTGACGTTTCGTATTCTCACCGGGCATCCTTTGAAAACTTCCGCCAGAAAAATAAATCTCTACTCCAAGACCGAACTTCTCAAGACCCTGTTCTTTTCCATTTTCCTTTACCCTTTTGTCCGCAAGAGGCGTGGATTCTGGTTCATGTGGTACGAC
This sequence comes from Verrucomicrobiota bacterium, assembly GCA_027619545.1. GTDB lineage: Bacteria > Verrucomicrobiota > Verrucomicrobiia > Limisphaerales > AAA164-E04 > AAA164-E04. The sequence goes on from JAQCFT010000152.1 coordinate 4,307, forward strand.
GGGCGGCGGTAGATCAGGCAATGCAGCAGGGAGCAATAATAGCTTCGGACATGCCGTGGATGATTTTCTTGTCTGCGGGACAAATGGTTGCCATCACTCCTCCGAGTTGAGCCCGCGCTTGATCCCCTTCGCCTTGAACAAAGTAGTAAGGGCACAGACGTACACGCCCTTTCATGGGGACCAATTTGTCGTTGTCGAAATCGAAGTAGGATGCATCGACGGTGCGGGGTTTGTGGTAATCCTGCAGGATATAATTCTGTCTGCCAAAACTGCGGATGGCTGTGTCCACGACCTGTCCCCAGTCCTGGCTCGACAGGTCGCTGCCCAGAAATACCCCCCTTGCTCCCCAGGCTTGTTCAGAGAACCCGGACACTTTCAAGATGAGGTGACGATCTTTCTGGGACAGGTTCTTGAGTTGATGCCAGTTGGTTAAGCCCAGTTTGGGGATGGCGCCTTGTGGGGGCAGGGGAGTCGGATCCACCATCCAGGTATAGGGGACATGCCGGAGCAGGGTCTTCAGGAAGCCGCCTCCCAGATGCTGCAGCCAGAATGATTCCAGATTGTGGTTGTGTAATAACGCAAAAGAGGCTTTTTCCTCAAGTGTGGTTTTCGGAGGAGGGGTCAGATGGAGGCGGTCTTCAATGGCGCGCTCAAAAATGATCTTTGAATTGGGAACATTTGCCAGGTCGAACAGCTCGAAAAAGCGATACACCCAGTCACCGTCCTTAAAATCTTCAAAATTCCCATCGTGCACACTGATTGGACGATCCTTGATTTGATCCGCCAACCATTCCATTTCGGGGCGGTAGGAATCGGCTTCATCGGAAACGACGATTCGCGCCGGTGCGTCCTTGCCAAAGATGCCGTTGAATCCATCCAGCATGCCTTTCGCTCCTCCAATGATTGAACTATTTGAATCAGGAGCGTCGGCCAGTGCGGCATAGGTTTGGTTCAACCAACCGGTTAAACCAATCCCTCCGGGCACGCTGTCCAGTTCGCTGATCACAAAGCCATCATCGGTCAACAATATGTCGGGACGAATGACTTTGGGGTGAGCTTGTTTGAATGTTCGGCTGAGTCCGAGTTGAGTCAATCTCTCGGGCTTGCCCGCATCCATCCACTCGGCCACCCAGCTTGGAGCAGCCTGTTCGTGACTTTTCCGGTAAAGAAGATTGAGGGCCCGGTAAAACTGCAGCAGCACGCGCCCTAGTTTTTCCAGCTGCTTGACCAGCTTGCCATCCAAAGGAAATGGATCGGGACTGATACGCCAAGTTTGTCCCGCGAACAATCCGTTCTCAGGGAAAGCGTTCCGAACTTGTTGCGCCCGGCTTTTTGCTGATTCAATGTCGGTGGAATTCAAATGGTGAATGGGGTTGGGTGCTAACGGATTTGGCCGGTGCCGAAACACAGCCACTTGTAACTGGTCAATTCTTCCAATCCCATGGGACCGCGTGCGCCGACCTTGTCGGTACTGATGCCAATCTCTGCGCCCATGCCAAATTCCCCTCCGTCGGTGAATCGTGTCGAGGCATTCCAGTAAACGGCGGAGGCATCCACGTCCCGCATGAATTGTTGTGCGGTTGCCTGGTTGGCGGTGACAATGCAGTCTGAGTGGCCCGAACCGTATTGGTTGATGTGCCCAATGGCGGCGTTCACATCGTCCACCACCCGAATCGCCAGGATCAGATCCAGATATTCCGCATGCCAATCCTCTTCGGTTGCCGGTTCCAGGGAAAGTTTCAATGATTGATTTGCTGCGACGGTGTTGAGTATGTCGATCGCCGTTTCGTCTCCTTTGATTGCGACTTTTTTGGATGCCAATTCCGGAGCAAGAAGAGGCAGATAGGTCCGAGCAATAGCCCGGTCGACCAACAAGGTTTCCATGGCATTGCAGACACCGGGCCGGTGGGTCTTGGCGTTGACCGCGATTTGGGCGGCCATATCCAGATCCGCTTCCTTGTCCACATGAACATGGCACACACCTTTGTAATGCTTGATAACCGGCACTTTTGAACAGTCGGCTACGGCCCGGATCAATCCTTCGCCGCCGCGCGGCATACAGAGATCCACCAGGTCGGTCAGCGAAAGGAGCGCGGGGACGGCGGCACGGTCGGTGGTGGGAACCACTTGGATGGCCTCCTGCGGGAAATTTGGATCACATTTTGTGGCTGCTTCCACCATCAATCGGGCAATGATCTGATTCGAGTGGATCGCTTCCTTGCCACCCCTGAGAATGGTGGCGTTTCCAGATTTGAAACAAAGCCCCGCAGCGTCCGCGGTGACGTTGGGGCGGGATTCGTAAATGATGACGATCACTCCGATGGGGGTGGCCACTTTGCGTAGCACAAGGCCGTTCGGCCGTTCCTTCCGGTCCAGCTCTCGTCCGACTGGGTCTGGCAATGCGGCGATTTCCCTCAGCCCCTGTGCCATCCCTTCAATGCGTGCATCATTCAAGACCAAACGATCCACCATGGCGCTGGACAGGTTCATTTCCCTGGCGGTCTCCAGATCCTTCGCATTGGCTTCCTGAATTGCTTGTCGATTTTCGAGCAGCGCGGCGGCCATAGCTTGCAGGCAGCGGTTTTTCTGATCGGTATCCAATTGCGTCAGACGATGCGAAGCCGCTTTGGAGCGCTTTGCCAGATCCCGCATTTGTTCGTTCAAATCCATAGCCCACGAGCATAAAAACAACCCTTCCCGGTTGAAAAGTCATAATTGCAAAGAATGGCGGCCTTGCTACCTCTGATGCTCATTGAGCCAAGTGCAGCAGGTACTCTGCATGAGGTTCGTTGTCGTTGTTCCAACGTTTGAGGGCTTCGGGGGACTGTTCAAAAAGTTCCGCACTACGGATGGTTTCGACATGGCCATCAGCGAAGGAGATATTGTATTTGTTACGGTGGCGTTTCGAAGTGGCGTCGATGATGCCTTCACTGCCAGGCCAAAGTGGGCGTTGGACGCCATAACGGCTGTTGATATCGAGCAATCCCATGCCGCTGTAATTGTCTTTGGCATATTCAGGTCCATAAGCCAGCATCTCATCCGGCCAGACGTAGATCAAATGCGCGTCTCCCAGGGCAATCATGTCGCTTGGATTCTTCACCATCGATTCCTTGACCGTCAACATGCCCCCGGTCAGTTCGTCGATGTCAAACTCGATAAACACCTTTGCCAGCATTCCGCCCAGGCCCAGGCGACTGGGGGTCCATTTGGTTCCGTTGGAATTGTATCCATAGCTGCCAAGGAGCACGGAATCGTCGTTTCCCGACAGGGTGAATCCTTTGTAATCCGGGCATTTGAAAAGCTTGTTGGTCCAATATGCCCCGGTATAAGAGGCGAGTGCGTCCGCCCAGTAGGTGTTCTTCATCCCGGCGCGTGGATCGAAGTTGTAAACGGGATAATGTTCGTTATCATGGACAAATAATGTGAGCCCCAATCCGATCTGTCGGAGATTGCTGACGCAGGCAATTTCTCGTGCCTTGGATTTGGCTCCCGCCAGTGCAGGGAGCAACAGTGCCGCCAGAATGGCGATCACCGCAATCACCACCAGCAATTCAATCAGAGTAAATCCACGGCCACCCCTATGAGCCGGGTGGCGATGCGTGCGCTGCCTTGAGTGAGTCGTTTTCATAGGGCCTCATCATGTTGTCGAGTCGTTGTGCACACTCTGCGGGCATCTTCGATTGAACGTCAGTTACGTTCTGAAAGCACCCTGTATAGTTTTACATTATACCCTTTTATCTGCGTGTCGATAAAGAAAGTGTCCGTGTAGGAACCATTGGTAAGATCTTTCCAGTCCCCTGTTTCCAGCCCGCCGAGCGAGTACTGCACTCGATAATTCTGGGCGCATGCGGCGTCTTGCCATTTAAGGCGTACCAGGTTGGATTGATAAACAATGTCCAGACCGCTCACCGGTTCAGCCTCCGCACAACCAGCGTTCCGGGGCTGCTTGTTGGTCTCAAACATGCGCTGAAAGATGGATGCTTCGTTGAATTGATCAGGGATTGGTCCGGCGCTGGCAAGCGAGGTCATTTGCGCTGCTATGCCTTTGCCCGGAACCAGCCAGTAATATACGCGTGTGTTCTGGGTGCCGAGAGGGGAAAAGGATCCGGATCCTTCGATATCCACCAAGGCGGTGACTTCCAGTAGAGAGTTGACTCGAAGGCATTCGAAGATGCCCAGGTCATCCGGGAGTTCGATAAATCCATATGCGTCCACTTCAAAAGACTGGACATGCCGGATGATCATGGGCAAGCCTTCGCTGCTTCCTCCGGTTGAATCTCCACCACCTCCCAGAAGATCGTCTAGTCCGCCCAGTGCATCACCCAGATCGCCCAGTACATCGTCCAGACCTCCCAAATCACCCCCGCCGATGCCTCCCCCGAACCCTCCGAAATCGGTGGGGTAACTGTTGCGATATTCTATGTCATTGGTCCAGCTGTCGCCGAAGTTGATTTCATCCGGAAAATCAACAACAGGATTGGTAAACGGATTGGACGGATTAACGTATTGGCTGTCCAGTTTCCAAAATCCAAACAATTTACGTCCCAATCCGGGGACTGGATCATACAGTAACCAGGAGTAATCACCGGGTTCACTCTCACGGTAGGCGCGTTCCGCCACCGTAGCCTCGGGGTAATCATGCCAAACGATGTTGGTTTCACGAGCCAGGTAGTCGTAACGATAAACATCATCGGTGGGACCCTGACTGAAATCCCAATAATTCCCCCCGCCAGCGTCACCCATCAGGCCGGCCACGACTACAGAATTGGGTTCGCCAAGAAAGTTGGGTGGTTCATTGGAATATGCGCGGTAATACTTGCCCGGTTCGATGAACATGTCGTCGATGGTGATGGTGATTTGAGCTTCAGTGTTGAGCCCCATCAAAAGAAACGCCATTGGAAGGTATTTTATTGGCTTCATAGTTTCCGCCCTTGGTTGAATCGTTCTTTCCCCGGCATCTTGGTGTGTTTTGGATGTTTCCTTGTTAAATATGCCGGTCGTGTATTTACATTGTGTTTACACTTGGCTGTGTGAGAATGCAAGAAAATTGTGCATGAATGATGCCATGAGCATGGCAAAGGCAACTTCTTCCATAAAAAATTACTTTTTTTACCATGGGACAGCAAATGTCTCATGGTGTCAGGCAAATTGGGGACGTATGAAATGGAACACAGAACAACTCGAACTCGGATTGAACCCTTACCGCAACACCCAACGCTCCATGCAGCGCCTCTCCCAACGCCGCCTGCAGCGTGCCTCTTGGTGGTTTGAGCAGATGCGTCGCGCTGTGGACAATGCCGAAGCATGTGCGGACCTGGGCCAGGATCGGACGACAAATGCCGAAGAGCCTGTCACAAACCAATTGCATGATGACGTGTTTTTTGGCTCAATGGGCGCATGAAATTTGGCATTTGCAACGAGATATTCAAAGAATGGTCGTTTGATAAAGCTTTCGAGTTTGTCAAACAAACCGGGTATGACGGAATTGAAATCGCCCCGTTTACCTGTGCCAAATACGTGACCGAAGTGTCGTCCGATCGGCGCGCCCAGATCAAGGACCTGGCTGCCAAAAATGAACTGGAGATCAACGGGATTCATTGGGTGCTGGTGGAAGCTGAAGGGATGCACATGACCCATCCGGATGCCGGTATTCGCTCGAAAACCCAACAATACTTTCGTGATCTGGTTCAATTTTGCAGCGATCTCGGCGGGAAATCCATCGTGGTCGGTTCGCCCAAACAACGCAATCTGGAACCAGGTGTTGAATTGGCACAGGCAGCCGACTGGGCAACCGAAGTGTTTCGCCCGGCCGTGGCCGATGCGGAGGACAAAGGCGTGACCATTTGTTTTGAACCTCTGGCTCCTTCAGAAACAAACTTTATGAACACTGCGGCGGAGGCGATTGAATTCATTCATCGCATTCCATCACCCGCCTTCAAAATTATTCTGGATGTCAAAGCCATGTGTTCGATGGGGAAACCCATTCCGGATATCATTCGAGAATCGTGGCCCGAATTTGCCTACTTCCACGCCAACGACGCCAATCTGAAAGGTCCGGGATTTGGGGAAGTGGATTTTGTACCCATTGCGGCCGCGTTGAAGGAAGTGGGTTATCAGGGATATGTTTCGGTCGAGGTGTTCAAATTTGAGGAAGGCCCCGAAGCGATTGCCACCCAAAGTCTGGATTACCTGAAAAAGACCTTTGCCTGATTTAGAAGGGATTAATGAACTACCGCTCCCTTCGGGCGATCTGGAAATATCTGCGTGAAATCAAGTCTCTGGTACGTCTGGCCCTGCCGATTTTGGCAGGGATGGTCAGCCAGACATTGATGGGCATAGCCGACACCGTGATGGTAGGCAGGGTAGGGGTTACGCCCTTGGCCGCTTCGTCGCTGGTGATCAACCTGTTCCACCTTCCAATGGTCTTTGGATTTGGGATGCTCTCAGCTGTCTCTATCCTGGCTGCCAACGCTTATGGCGCTAAAGATGATGTGGGGACAGGTCGTGTGTTCCGGGCATCCTCCATGTTGACCTTGTGGACCGGCGTCCCTCTGGTTCTCCTCTTTATGTCCTTGCGTTGGGTTCTGCCGTTTCTGGGGCAACCAGCCGATGTGGTGGAGGCTTCCGGTTCTTACCTCTGGTATGTCGCACCCAGCTTGCTACCCATGCTGGTGGCTCTGACTGGGAAACAATATTGTGAATCTTTGAATCATCCCTGGATCCCGACACTCCTGATGTTGGGCAGCGTCCTGCTGAATGTGCTGCTGAACTGGTTGTTGATCTACGGAAACTGGGGGTGTCCGCCAATGGGATTGGACGGCGCCGGACTGGCCACGCTGTTGGCCCGTGTCGTGTCAGCGGTTCTCATCATCGGCTGGATACTGTGGGCCAGGGAACTTCGTCGGTTTCGGCAGGG
>JAQCFT010000153.1 GCA_027619545.1 Verrucomicrobiota bacterium
TCAGCGGCAAGCATGCTGCTGGTGGTCAGGATCAGGATTGAAATCCATTCAACCAGGGAGTTGACTGTGAACGCGGTCTTGTTATGGAGGAATCGCATGACCCAATTGAATCAAGTTCCGCGCCACGGTTCAAGCTTCGTGTCAAGATTCAAGATCCACCTTTACATTGGAATTCAACACGGAAACAGAAGCCACCGCAGACGTTCCGCAATATAGCCTTACTTAATCATTTGCTGACGGTTGAGGGAGGATCGACAGACGTCTTGTTTTTATTTTTCAACCAATCACGGTGCACACGAGCGACCTCCCCCATGTATCCATTGCTTTTGTAATGCTGAGCGGCCTTGAGCATGTAATCGAAAGATTTATCCGCATCTCCCTTCGCTTCATGATAAAGCCCCAGATACAAGTGCGCATAAAAACTCTGCCGGATAAGCCCGCCATCAACCGCAGTTCCAGCATGAGCAGCCTTTAATACATCCTCTTCCGTTCCGTACCCCTTGAACAAGGCATACACCTGCATCATGGGAACCCTGGTATCCCCATCCAAACTAATCAAGGCCTTGCGGGCAGCTTCAAATCCTTCCAATTTGGACACACATAAGAAGTGCCAGACGGCGTTTTCCACATCGTGACTGTTCACGTTTTGGTGAGATTCGAACAATTGGCGACCTTCCTGATGCTGCCCTGTGTAATAATAGGCGATGCCAAGCTGCCACAGGAAGGGTTTCTGTTCGGGACGAAACTCGGCATACTGTTCAAAATCAGCAACCGATTTCTCAAACTCCCCCAAATTAAAATACTCAATCCCCCTCCGAAACCAGGCTTCATGCCTGGAGGAATCCAACTCGATCACTTTCGAAAAATCATCGACAGCAGCCTGGTAGTTCCGCTCATACTGAAGAATATATCCTCTTGCCAGATAGGCAGGAATATACTTGTCATCCTCTTTCAAAGCATCGGCAAACAGTGACTTGGCATCGTCAATGTTTCCAGCAGTGTAGGCACTGATGGCCCGTTGGTGAAACTGCTCCGCCGCCACGGTGTCAGCATAAGTGTTGACCACCATCAACAAACATATTAACCCACCTCCGCCCACTGCGGAAACCACTCTCCAAATCCATTGGAACTTGATTCTGTTAAACTGCATAAATCCAACCAATACGTTGACTGCATACAAGGTCAAATAAAAACCATTAGCAAAAGAATAAGATACAAAGCCATAAAACCGCCTCTGCTTGGATCACAACCGCCCCCCCATTTGGAGGATGAAGAAATTGACTTTCAATGGTAGGGTGGTTGCGTGAGTCATCCGACATTTCAGCAAACTAAACACCGGCCATGGCCCTTGCCCAACAGGAACTGGATTGGATGCCAAGTATGGCACGATTTGTTGTTTGTTCACTGGGAAGTGGATAAAGACTGGCTTCGCAAGCAGATTCCACCTCAATTGAGCCTGGACTTATTCGATGACAAGGCATGGATCGGAATCGTTCCATTCGATATGAAAGGAGTCAGATTCCGCGGGCTCCCAGCGCCGAGTTGGATATGTGATTTTCCTGAAGTAAATGTGCGCACCTACGTGCGCTATGAGGATAAACCCGGAGTGTGGTTCTTCAGTCTGGATGTCCCTAACCCATTGGCGGTATGGGTAGCCCGAAACTTCTACCATTTACCCTATTTCAAGGCCAAAATGCACATTCGGCAGCAAGGAAGAACTTACCATTACCATCATCAACGCGGAGCGCTGCGATTTAATTCCACCTACAAACCTCTGGGCCGAATCGAAGTGCCAAACCACTCATTCGAGACATGGTCAACCGAGCGCTATTGCCTTTATACTCAAAAAAAGGGAAGCATTCTCTACCGTGCTCAAATCCATCATCCCAAATGGCCCTTGGAACGGGCGGCATTGGACATTCATCAAAACACCTTGCTCAACCAAATTCCGGTCGGAAGACAGCATCCGGCCATCCTGTTTTCAAAAAAAATCGACGTCGTCATTTATCCGCTCGAAAAACTCACTTAGATAAAATACGGCTCACACATTGAGTATGCTCAGCCGCATCTTATTGACTCCATACCCATTATCATCATCAGCTCACTCATGAACGCTCAGAATACTGTTGGAAACATATTGAAAGAACTCGGGAAACTGGGCACTCCCAGCACCAAACGCATGCTGATGAACAATCACGGCATTAAGGAACCTTGCTTTGGCGTAAAAATTGGGGATATGAAGCCCATTGTCAAACGCATCGAGTCCGACTATCAGCTAGCTCTGGACCTGTATGCAACCGGAAACTACGATGCGATGTATTTGGCGGGACTGATCGCAGAAGACGAAAGAATGACAAAAAAGGACCTCCAACAATGGGCCAAGAAAGCTTACGGAGGCTCTTTACCGGGATACACAGTTGCATGGGTGGCGGCGGGCAGCAGGCACGGCTGGGAAATGGGATTAAAATGGATCGAATCCCCCAAAGCACATGTCGCGGCGGCTGGATGGAGCACCCTGGCATGCCTTATGGGAATGAACCCTGATGAAGAAATTGACCTGCCCCATGTGAAAAAATTGATTGAGCGTATTATAAAAACCATTCATGAAGTGCCGGATTTGGTCCGGTACTGGATGAACGGATTCCTGATTGCCGTTGGATGCGGAGTCTCATCCTTGACGGATACCATTAAAAAAGCAGCCCAAAAAATAGGTCCGGTGAAAGTTTATTTGGGAAATAATCAATGCAAAACACCCTCAATCGAGGACTATATCCTTAAAGTGGAACAAAGGGGCGGTATCGGCAAAAAGAGAAAAAACATAAAATGTTGAGCCGGCACGAAGAGTTGCCAATGAGGCAAAAGTGTCAATAGTTGGGACTGCCCCCCATACTTGACACATGGTCGTAAAACTCTGTATTGTGAGATGATGGTTGACGAAACCTTTTCCAAGCAGGAGCTTTCCCGGGTTTCGGAGGAATTCCTATCGCTCAAGCGGTTCACCTCCGGAGGACGTGGACCTTGGCATGCCGTTCCGGATTCCGATTGGAATGACTGGAAATGGCAACTCAAGCATCGCATCAACAACCTGGAACATCTGGAAGCGAATCTCACCTATCTTTCCGCCGAAGAACTCCAGGGCGCGGAGCTGGCCAACACCAAATTAGCCCTCGGAATCACTCCCTACTTTTTCAACCTGATGGACACGAACAACCCCCGGTGTCCCATACGCCGCCAAGTCGTGCCACGGGTGGAAGAAACGCACCAAACCTCATGGGACATGTCAGATCCCTGCGGAGAGGATGACCATTCCCCGGTTCCCGGGTTGGTTCATCGCTATCCAGATCGAGTACTGTTTCTGGTAACCGACCGATGTGCGGCCTATTGCCGATATTGCACCCGCTCGCGCCTGGTCAGCAATGCTTCCGGTTATGGTTTCACTCCGGACTATCAACGACAAATCGACTATATCCGAAGGCATCCTGAAATCCGGGACGTGCTTCTCAGCGGAGGCGATCCTTTGTTGCTGAGCGACACCAAACTGGAGTTCTTGCTCAAATCACTCCGCGACATCCCTCATTTGGAGTTTATCCGGATCGGCAGTCGCATACCCATTTTCCTCCCACAACGCATCACTCCTGATTTGTGCGAGATGCTCAAGCAATTCCACCCTCTTTTCATGAGCATTCACACGAACCACCCCAGAGAGTTAACCCTGGAAGTTAAGGAAGGATTGGAACGGCTGGCTAATGCAGGCATACCGCTGGGCAATCAGTCCGTTTTGTTGAGGGGGGTCAACGATTCCGTTCCGATCATGAAGGCTCTGATTCAAAAGCTGCTGATGTGTCGGGTCCGGCCTTACTACCTTTACCAATGCGACCTGATTTCAGGCTCCTCCCACCTGCGCACAAGCGTCAGGAAAGGCATTGAGATCATGCGGCAGCTTCGGGGGCACACCACCGGTTACGCAGTGCCTCAGTATGTGATTGACGCTCCGGGTGGCGGAGGGAAAGTCCCGATCAATCCGGAATACATACTCAGCCACAACAGCGAACGCGTGGTGATCCGGAATTTCGAAGGCAAAGTGTTTGAGTACCCCGAGCAAGTCGATCTGCCCGAGACTCAAGAGGATTCCATTGCCTGCTGCAGCCAGACCGCTGAAGGCATTTCGCAAGACTGAAAATCGCCTGAGCTTTCAACATGCCCAGAGAATCACTTCAGTCCAAACGTGATCGCATGGCAAGGGTCATCCAAGGATTGAGGCATACCTACCCGGATGCGCACTGTGAGTTGAACTACAGCAATCCGCTTCAGCTTTTGATCGCAACAATCCTCTCAGCTCAATGCACGGACAAGCAAGTCAACATCGTCACCGAATCCTTGTTCAAGAAATACCGTTCAGCTGATGATTATGCCGCAGCCTCGCAAGAGGCGTTGGAGTCGGACATTCGCCGCATAGGCCTATTTAGGAGCAAGGCCAGGAATATCCGCCTTTGCTGCCGAACTCTGGTGGAAGAACACCAGGGCAAAGTCCCGCCGCACATGTCCTCCCTCATCCAACTGGCAGGAGTCGGCAGAAAAACCGCCAACGTCGTCCTTGGCAACGCGTTTGACATCAATGAAGGAATCGTGGTCGACACCCACGTCAAACGCCTCTCAGAGCGACTGCGTTTCTCAAAAGCGACCCATCCGGAAAAAGTAGAAACAGATCTTCAAAAACTGGTACCAAAAGAACAGTGGACCATGATCAGTCATTGGCTGATCTGGCATGGAAGGCGCCGGTGCCCGGCAAGAAAGCCTCAGTGCCAGGAATGCGAAATCAACAAACTCTGTCCGTCTGGTTTCCTTGCCTAGCCCACGGGGGAAATTCCCTACGGCACAAAAAAACGCCCCAGGTTGATACCCAGGGCGTGTGATGAGATTTAATTCGAAAACTTCGGATCAACGACCACGGAAATCTTCGTCACCAGGAGCGGCAATTTGCACTTCGCTCAGCTGGGTGTCACGGATACCAACACGGAGTTTGGAATCGGTGAAACCCTGAACGGAACCGTCACCCAGAACCGTGTTACCGGAGGTATCATGGATGTTCTTGTCATAACCAGGAGAAGGTTCTGGCAAGGGTGGCGGATCATTGCGGCGAGCACGCATGCGGAAACGGAATACGATGCCGGAGCTGATGTCGGTGCGGTCCGAGTTGGTGATGTTACGATCACCGGACAGCAAGCTCTGAGGCAGTGTTTCGTCTGCTTCAAATCCAACGAAGTAACTGATGTTCTGGTTGGAGTTGAAGGAAGTCTGCACGTTGTCAGAGCTGGAACGGATACGATTGGTGTTCCAGGTGGAGGATTCCACACGTCCCAAACCGTCACTCGGGCAGAGGACGATCTTAGGCGTCTGCAATTCGTTTGAAAGCGAGAGGAAGTGTCTCCACACCAATCCGGCTCCCGAACGAAGATCCGCAGCACTGGATGATCCACCCTGATCATCAGGTACAGCCATGGGGTACAAATCCCCGTTGTCCGTAGCGAAAATGCGGAAGGCCAACCCGACGTTCTTCAGGTTGCTCACACATTTGATTTTCTGCGCCTTTGCCTTGGCCTTGGCCAACGCCGGCAACAGCATGCCCGCCAAAATGGCGATGATTGCAATCACGACCAGCAGCTCGATGAGCGTGAATGCACCTAATTTGGTTTTACGCAAATGTTGGTTCATACTAATTACGTTTGTTTATTATATGTCAATTTTTGGGTTGCTCAGGGGAAGCATGTACAAATCAACTCTGTGTTACTATCGGTGTTTGCACTAATAATATATCAGGGTTTACTTGTATCCACAAGCTGCGCGTCATGAAATCAAATCACAAACTGCTCTTCCCCTCAACCCAGCGAACGGCAAACTGAATCAGCTCGGAGCGGGACTGGACATGCAATTTCTGACGGATATGCGCCCGGTGAGTCTCGACTGTTTTGATACTCATATGCAATAGATTGGAAATATCCCGAGAAGTTCTTCCCCGCCCGATCTGGTCGAGCACTTCCAGTTCGCGATCCGTCAACTGATCCACCGGTGAAAAGGCGGAAGAGACCGCCCTGCCACTCAACCTGTCCAGCATGCGAACGTTCATTTCGGGACTCAGATAGACAGCGCCTGAGAGCACCTTGACCACCGCTTCCACCAATACGGATGGAGGATGGGACTTCATCAAATACCCGCGTCCACCTGCGGTTAACACTCGTTCCGCATAGTAATGTTCCTCATGCATGGAGTAGACCAACACATTAAGTTCCGGGAGACGTCTGCGTGCTTCTTTGATAAACTCCAATCCGCTATGTCCCTCCAAAGTCAGATCGGCAATGACAAGGTCAGGAAGCAGAACCTGAACTTTCTCAAGCGCTTCATGCACATTATCAGCCTCGCCACAGATCCTGAACCCAGGCTCATCTTCCAGCAGATGCTTGATTCCGTGGCGCATCATGGGATGATCTTCCAACAGAAAAATCCTGTTGGATGCAGGCGGCAGCTTTGACTGAAGCTTGTCGGCGGTTTGATTCATGGCACTTCCCATCCTGGTGTGGGACACTCGAACCAAATGCAGGAGGATCGATTGATTGGCAATACTTTTATGCGCAAGGGATGCACAAAATGATTTTGGTTTTGGCAGATGATTTCTCGGGGGCAGCCGAATTAGCGGGCATCGCCCATCATCTTGGTTTTTCCGCGGAAGTCCAGACCCGCTTCGATGCCGGCAGCACTTCGGAAGTGGTCGCACTGGACACGCAAACACGCGCCCTTCCCAAAAAGGAAGCGGTAGATCGCCTGCAAAACATCCTGGATGCCATCGAAAATCAACCCTATTCCTGGATCTACAAGAAAGTCGATTCGGTCATGCGCGGGCACGTACTGGCAGAGACGGAGACGATCATGTCAAAGGCGGGATTGGACCAGGCAGTCATCATTTCAGCCAACCCATCCAAAGGCAGGATTGTCCGAAACGGTCATTACTGGATCCACCAGACTCCGCTTCAGCAAACGTTATTTGCCAAAGACCCCACCTTTCCAGCGCTGACGTCCAATGTCCTGAAACTTTTGGGAGCAGCTTCGCAACAGGTCGTGCATTCGGTCACATCCTTCGAAAGCACACTACCACCGGGTGTCCTGGTCCCGGATGTGGAACTCCCGAGGGATGTTGCAGGCTGGGCTAAATCGTTGCCATCATCCTGTCTCGCCGTTGGAGGTGTCGACTTCTTCAAAGCAATACTGAACCAAAGGCACCCGAAGAGAAAAGGCCCGTTAAACAGCAACCACCCCACTCGCCCGACGTCACGTATCCTAGTTTGCGGCAGTCTGGCTGCATGCCAATCAGGCAGGATGGATTTCTGGAGTCAGCGCTCCCTCCCTGTATTTCTGTTGCCTAAGGAGTGGCTGGCATCTCGAAAAGCAGACCTGCCGCCTTCTTGGGCAAAACCAGTGCTGGATTCCATCAGGGAGGGAGCTTTCTGCATGATCGGCATTGGGGAGCATGACTTGGAATGCGGCATGGACACAGCTTTGCCTGCAAAACGTCTGGTGTTGGCCATTGACAAGCTGAACCGAGCCCATCCGATCAACCAAATTCTGGTGGAAGGGGGCGAAACGGCGATTCTCCTCATGCAATCACTGAGCCATCACCAGTTCTCTGTCATCCACAGTTCTCCGGAAGGTATCCCCGAACTGGTCCCCGTCGGGCACACCACCCCACGCATCGTCCCCAAACCAGGCAGTTACCCCTGGCCGGATGAATTCCTTGATACCGATTAGAGATGAGGTTTCAATAGCCGGATGCATTTCAAGCTTAATCAGAACAGGAATGGATCTAGCCGGCTGCCTTGGTTGGTCACCGTCCTCCTGTCCATCATGATTCAAACGACCGCCCTCGCCCAACCCGCCACCATGGAAATCGAAAAAGACATCACCTATGCCCATACGGGAACGCGCGCATTGAAGCTCGATCTTTACCATCCCAGCCAATCCGGCGACCAACCCTTGATTGTCTGGATTCACGGGGGCGCGTGGCGAGCAGGAGACAAGTCAAGCATGCCATTGAAATCACTGGTCGAAGATGGTTTTCAGATCGCAAGCATCGACTATCGATTAACAACGGAGGCCCGATTTCCAACCAACGTGCACGACATCAAGGCAGCCATTCGGTACTTGAGAGCCAACGGTGCCCAACACAAACTCAACACAAACACCATACTGATTGCGGGCGCATCGGCGGGCGGCCATCTTGCAGCTCTGGTGGGCGTCAGCAATGGTCAAGAAGCGCTGGAAGGAACATTGGGGAAACACACCACAACCTCTTCGGACGTACAAGGCATCGTGTCCTTTTATGGAGCCTCCAATCTGACAAGCATTCTCAACCAGTCCACACCCCATGGACTCGGCGTTCGCATCCCCGCCTTGCAACTCCTGCTGGGCGGACAACCCGGGGACAAAGTCGAGCTCGCCGAACTGGCCAGCCCGGTGTTTCATGTGGGGCCAAACGATCCTCCGCTCCTCCTCATCCATGGCGACCAGGACCCGCAAATGCCCATCAACCAATCCCACGAACTGGTCGGGGCATACAAACTGCACAACCTACCCGTGCACCTGGAAGTCATCCACGGAGCTGCCCACGGTGGAGCAACTTTTTATGACACCCCACGAATGGAACTGCTGAAGGCATTTTTAAAAGAACACCGCTTGCATACTGCCGCTAAAGATTGAAGGTAGACCCATCTTCGCACCGGGCATGAAAACAGCCATCAAGTGGATCAGCACTCTCTGCGCCATCATAACCTGCCAGGCAGAGTCCCGGGCTCCTGATTGGAGTCGTGAGGCGGTGTGGTATCAGATCTTTCCCGAACGATTTGCAAACGGCGATCCCAGCAATGACCCGGTCCGGGAAAGCCTGTTCGGCACCTGGCCATACCTGGTCCCTGAGGATTGGGAAGTGTCCCCTTGGACTCAGGATTGGTATGAAAAACAACCCTGGGAAAAAAACACCGGTAAGGACTTTTATTACACCGCTCAGTTGCGACGATTTGGTGGCGACATCCAGGGCATTCTCAACAAGCTCGATTACCTTCAGGATCTGGGCGTCAACACCCTCTATCTGAATCCTGTATTCGACTCAGCTTCGCTGCACAAATACGGCGCCACGTACTTTCATCACGTCGATCGTCATTTTGGTCCCGACCCAATGGGTGACACGGCATTGTTTGCCAAGGAAAACCCGGTGGACCCTTCCACATGGAAGTGGTCGGCCGCCGACCAGCTCTTTTTGAACCTGATCAATGAGGTCCATCGTCGCAGCATGCGCATCATTATTGATGGCGTTTTCAACCACGTCGGCATTCCTTTCTGGGCGTTTCAACACGCCATTGAAAACGGACCAGAGGGCCCTTACGCATCCTGGTTTCACATCGATCAGTGGGACGATCCCTCCACCGATGCAAATGAACTTGTTTACCATGGGTGGGTGGGTGTCCAGGACCTCCCTGAACTGCGCAAAGACGAAAACGGCCCCATTGACGACGTGCGCCAACACATCAAGGCAGTGGTGAATCGATGGATGGATCCCAATGGTGACGGAGATCCGTCCGACGGCGTGGATGGATGGCGACTGGATGTGGCCGCAGAAGTTCCCTTGACCTTCTGGAAAGAATTCCGAACCTGGGTCAAAGCGATCCGTCCCGATGCCTATACAACTGGAGAAATCTGGTGGGAAGATTATCAAAACCATGGTTACGCCAACGCCTCCCCATGGTTGCAAGGCGACGCCTTCGACGCGGTTATGAATTATCGTTTCGGGGACCTGGTGTATCGTTTTATGAACCAGGTTTCCTCCCCATTGGACGCCCAAAACTTTGCCATCGAATGGAACCGCATCAAGTCCGACTACGACTATCCCACCATGCTGGCACTTCAAAATCTCATGGGCAGTCATGACACCAGTCGCATCGGCTCCGCCGTTGTGAACCCGGATGCCCGGCAGGATCATGACGCCAACCTCCAGAATCATCCCAATTACCTAGTCCGCGCTCCCAACTCGGAAGAGCTGACTGTTCAAAGATTGATGGTGGCCTATCAAATGTTCGCCCCCGGCGCGCCATTTGTTTATTACGGAGACGAAGCGGGTATGTGGGGTGCGGACGATCCCGATTGCCGCAAACCGATGGTGTGGCCCGACGTCCGCCATGCTAATGAAAAGACACATCCCTTGGGATTGCGACGCACGACTGATAAGGTGACGTTCAACCACGACCTGCACACTTTTTACAAGCAAGCCATTCACATGCGGCGAAATGAACCCTGTCTGAATCAAGGCTCATTCGAGTTCCTCACCGCAGGCGAAAGCCAACGATGGATGGCTTGCCTGAGACGGCACGGAGACTGTGTCATCGTCGGCATTTTCAATGCTCATCCGGAACCTTGCATCGTCGACCTGGAGCATTTGGGAATTCACAATACCAACGATGTCTGGGACTGCTTGTTGGGAGTCGCTCCCGAGAACAGTCCGGTCAGAATCCCTGCCAAATCGTTTTCCATCCTCAAAAGAACGGCTCGATGAACGATTTGCCCCATCAAATCAAGCGATCGTTTTACCGGCATCCATTACACCTGCTGCCGTGCCTGATCATGGTCTTGCTTTCGGGATGCGGTCAGGAACAGTATCCCCCCCCTCAAGGTACCGGGCAGATCTCAAACCTTAATCAGTCCCCCTCCCTTACCGGCGATTCCACCTCGATGGAGGCATCCATCCAAGTGGACTACACGCTGAGGCACGCCGCCTACTACACTGGTTCCTGTGATGGATCGGGAGCCGTAGCCTTGGACCATGATCTTTTTGCGGTCGTCAACGACGAGACAAGCCAGTTGCTGGTCTATGCCCGCCAAGCTCCAGGCGCCCCCGTAAAGACAATCAGTTTGCACAAAGCGCTTGATCTTAAAAAAGGTGAAGAGGCCGATCTGGAAGCCATGGCACGCATTGAAGATCGAATATATGTGCTGGGCTCGCACTCCCGGGATCGGGAAGGGAAGAAAGAAAAGGAACGCCGAAAACTCCTCGCGGTTCGATTCA
>JAQCFT010000154.1 GCA_027619545.1 Verrucomicrobiota bacterium
GCAGTCTGACCTATACGCCAAACGCCAACTTCAACGGCACCGATACCTTTACATATTCGATCGTGGATGTGGATGGAGATACGGATACCGCAACGGTGACCGTGACTGTCAACTCGGTTGATGATGGTCCTGGCGCGGTGGATGACCTTTATGTCATTGATGAAGATACACCATTGATCGTTCCAGCGGAGACGGGTGTTTTGAACAATGATACACTGGGAGGAGATGGGGGGGTGTTGGTCGTGGCCAGTAATACACCGCCGTCAAACGGTATACTGAGCATCAACCCGGACGGAAATTCCAGTCTGCCTAGACGCGTCATTCGTCAAGCCGTCACAGAATTGACCATTAACGTTGACGGAAGTTTTAGCTACATTCCCAATCCAGATTTTAACGGAACGGATACATTCACTTATACCATCACCGATGCCGATGGAACATCAAATACGGCTACTGTCGTCATTGTGGTAAACAGTGTGAATGACGCGCCCAAGGCCAATGATGACGTTTTCACCATTAATGAGGACGACACTTTAAGCCTGCCTAAAGAGTCAGGTGTTCTATCCAATGATTCAGCCGGTGGGGATGGCGGCCCGCTGGAAATCGTGGATCATACGCAGCCCGAGAATGGAACTGTTATTTTGACTCCCGACGGTGTCATTATTTATATCCCCGATCCGAATTTTAATGGATTGGAAATCATTGAATACACCGTTCAGGATGGTGACGGAACCACTGATACCGCGACCATTACTATTGTTGTGAACGATGTGAACGATGCGCCAACGGTTGATAATGGTTTGGTACCTGGAGAGTTTGATGCCGAGAACGGATTCACCTGGAAAATCGATGATGGAGAAACCGTTAACCGAGACATCGGTGGGGCATTTTCTGATGTGGATGGCGATCCATTACAGTTTGTCGCTGAGGGGTTGCCTTCGGGATTAACACTTGATCCCGAATCGGGGGTTTTGTCTGGCACCATTGACAACTCAGCGAGTCGGGGAGGTGACAACAATGACGGGGTTTATGTCGTTGTGATTACGGTGAGTGATCAAAATGGCGGATCGGTTGAATTGGTCATCACCATTGTGGTGGATAATCCTGTTCCGTTAGCCAATCAGGATATTTACTTTGTGGATGAAGACTCGGCACTGAATGTTTCGGCCCCGGGTGTGCTTGAAAATGACACGGACCCTGACGGTGATGCTTTGCAAGTGGTCACCATCTTCGCACGGGAGCGCCGTGGTGAATCAGGATGGAAGCCTGACTTACACCCCGAACCCGAACTTCCACGGCAGCGACCTTTTGTTGTATCAAATTCAGGATGCTGACGGAGATACTGCAGTTGCCGATGTGGTTTTGATCGTCAACCCAGTGAATGACGGGCCTGTTGCTGTGGATGATGTTTATTTGATCAATGAAGATCAGACGCTGACGGTGCCATCTGAAGGTGGATTGTTAGTCAATGACTCTGTTGGCGGGGACGGGGGGCTTCTACAGGTTGTTGATTTTACACAACCGGTAAGTGGTACGTTGATTGTGACTCCGAATGGTGAGGTGATCTATATGCCGGAGCCAAATTTCAACGGTAGCGTAGAGTTTGAATATACCTTACAGGACGGTGACGGTACTACCGCCACGGCTCGCGTCTCCATTGCAGTGAACTCCGTCAATGATGTGCCCAAATTGGACAGTGCCTTGGTGCCCGGACAATTTGATCCTGATTCCGGTTTTGTCTGGTCAATCGATGACGGAGAATCGATCAATCGTGACATCGGAAGCGCATTCAGTGATGAAGACGGCGATCCGTTGCTCTTTACCGCTGAAGGTTTGCCTCCTGGTTTAACCCTTGATCCCGATACGGGGATTCTGTCCGGAGTCGTAGACAACTCGGCCAGCCGGGGTGGCGAAAACAACGATGGTCTTTACGTTGTTGTGATCACCGTGAGCGATCAAAATGGAGGTCTGGTTGAATGGGTTATCACCATTGTGGTGGGGAATCCTGTTCCAGAAGCCAATCAGGATGTTTATTTCTTGGATGAAGACACTGTGTTGAATGTATCGGCTTCGGGTGTTCTTGAGAATGATACGGATCCGGACGGGGACGCCTTGCAGGTCACTGCAGTGGTCTTGCCACCCAGCAATGGGGTGGCGGTATTGAACCCTGATGGAAGCCTGACTTATACCCCGAACCCTAATTTCAA
This sequence comes from Verrucomicrobiota bacterium, assembly GCA_027619545.1. Taxonomy (GTDB): domain Bacteria; phylum Verrucomicrobiota; class Verrucomicrobiia; order Limisphaerales; family AAA164-E04; genus AAA164-E04. The sequence continues at coordinate 2,208 of JAQCFT010000154.1, forward strand.
CGGTAGTGATTTGCTGCTGTATCAAATTGAAGATGCAGATGGAGACACCGCTGTCGCTGCGGTGATATTGATCATCAATCCTATCGATGACGGCCCTGTTGCGGTGGATGATGTTTACGTGGTCAATGAAGACCAGGTCCTGACTGTTCCGGATGTGAGCGGACTTCTGTCGAACGATTCAGTTGGAGGTGATGGTGGATTGTTGACCGTGGTGGACAATACCTCGATTGGAAATGGTGTCTTGATTGTCACTGCTTCAGGGGAATTGATTTACATACCAGCCCTCAACTTTAATGGAACTGAAGTGTTTGAATACACCATCCAGGATGCGGATGGAACCATCGATACCGCAACGGTCACTCTCATCGTCAACGAAGTAAATGATCCGCCGATGCTCCAGGCAGGGCGTTTGCCTTCCGAACTCGGTGACGGGCCTGTTTTCCAATGGAAGGTGTTGGATGGGGAATCTCTAAACTTGGACCTGGGAGGCGGATTTGACGATGCAGATCAGGATGGTTTGCGATTCATCGCCGAAGGATTGCCTCCGGGATTGTCCATCCATCCAGAAACTGGAGTTATCAGTGGCATCGTGCCAATCGTCGCCAGCAGCGGAGGTGATGGCAATGACGGTGTTTATGTGGTGGTTGTCACGGTCACGGATCAGCGAGGCGGGACAACCGAACTCGAATTGGAATTGGTCGTGGGGAATCCGTTGCCAAGCGCCGTTGATGACTCATACACAATCGACGAGGACACCTTGTTGAATATTCCAGCTCCAGGAGTTCTTGCAAACGACACGGATCCTGATGGAGATGTGCTTCGGGTGACGGGCATTGTCCTTCCGGCCAGCAATGGAGAGGCAACTCTCAACCCTGATGGAAGCCTGACATACTTGCCGAATCCGGAATTCAATGGATCCGACTTCCTGATCTACCAGATGGAAGACAGTGATGGTGGAACTTCCGCGGCTGTGGTTTCGATCACCGTGATTCCGGCGAATGATCCTCCTTTGTTGGATTTGTCACTTCTGCCGGAAGAGTTCCAGACTGAACCTGTTTTGACCGTGATCCTGGAAGATAACCAGAACGTGAGCATCGATCTTGGTGGAGCTTTCAGAGATCAAGAATTGGACAACCTGTCCTTCCTGGTGGACAATTTGCCGCCAGGTTTGCGAATTGATCCGGAAACAGGATTGATCTCCGGCACCATTCCGCCATCGGGCAGTCAAGGTGGAACCAATGAGGATGTTATTTATCAGATCATCATTTCGGTATCCGATGGCAAGGGTGGTATTACTCCGGTAGATGTTCAGATCAGAGTCTTGAACCCGCCTCCTGTTGCCGTTGATGATGCCTACTCGGTGAGTGAGGAATCGGTTCTGGTGGTGGACGCTCCGGGAGTGCTTGTCAATGACAGTGATCCCGACGGGGATGGAATCTCCGTATCAGGATTGCTGGTGCAACCGTCCGGGGGAGAAGCCACCATCAATAGTGATGGCAGTCTGATTTACACCCCGAATGGCGATTTCCATGGCCTTGATCAATTTGTTTATGAATTAATCGATACAAATGGTGGCACCAGTTCCGCCTTTATTTCGGTCGATGTCATCGACATCAAGGATCCACCCGTCGCCAATCCTGATTCCTATGTCCTCGGTGAGGATGTCTCAGAAACATTTTTTGATATCAAAGTCAACGATTACGATCCGGATTCAACGGAGTTGACTCCTGTTATCGTGGATGCACCTCCGGGAGGTTCCATTCGAATCGATGCCGTCGGCGATTTGTATTACACGCCGAATGACGACTTTTCCGGAACAGATATCTTCACCTACAAACTGGTGGATGAAGCCAATCAGGAATCAGCACCTGCCGAAGTGAGGGTTCGTGTTCTGGCGGGACCGAAGAACCATCTGCAGTCTCCGGATGCACCGATTGTCATTTTCCAGAATGTCGAAGGTTTTGGTACGACATTGACTTTTTCTGCGGATAACAATCCTCCGAACCAGATCAGTGTTACCGACCCTGACAGTGAAGAACTGACGATTACCATGTCGGTGACCAATGGTAATTTGTCCGTGGATGCAAATCCAAATCTCGTCTTTACCGACGGTGTTTTTGAAGACTCGCGTGGGATTCAGATGTTCGGACGTAAGGAACACTTGAATGAGGCGCTGGCTTCCTTGAGATATGTGCCGGACCTTGATTATCTGGGACCGGATCGGTTGGTTATCTTTACCGAAGACGAAGGCGGACCCGGAGAGTTGCCTGTCCGGTTTGATGAGGACAATGACGGGTTGACCATTCTGGTTGAACTGCGTGCACTGGCAGGATTGCAAAGTTCTGATGTGAGTTCATTGCTCAGTCATTCAGCCGTTCCCATTAAGAATGTGGAACTGGTTGGGTTCGATGATAAAGTGATTGGCGGTGTGACCATCAGTACTGAAAATGGTCTGGATGTGGCCTTTGATCCATTGCCCGGTCAAGGTGGTTTGAAACAACCCACCGAAATCGAAATTCTGGTGACCTATGAGGACGGATCGACCGATACTCTCAAGATTCCCGTCACGGTATTTCAGCCCGAATTGATCGTGGTTGAGGAATTGGAACCGACCATTTCAACATCCAGCAATTTGAATCCTCAAACAGGTTTCTTTGAGCAGGTGATTGAAATTGCCAACAACACCCCATTCGATTTTGCTGCTATTCGAATTTATATTCATGACATGCAGCCAGACGTGAACGTCAAGTTCATGACCAAAAAGGATCTGTTTGGAACGTATGTGGAGTTTGCTGTGGACCTCAAGGAGGGCGAGAGTACCACAGTTATTCTGGAATACTTTAGTACCACCGGTAAGGCAATCACTCCGCCGCGTCTTGAAATGTTGGTAAGGCGTTCCATTGAATCCGATCCAACCGGACCGACCGGTGAACGGCTGGAAGCAGCCTTTTCTGCGGGGGTTGGGGCCAATGGTCGTGTCAATCGATCCTACCTCAGTTTCCATTCTGAAGAAGGGTTTGTTTACTGGGTGGAATACAGTGACGACATGGTCAACTGGAAAGCAGCCTTGAATTCCATCGAAGGAACAGGTGAAATGATCCTATGGCAGGACACGGGAGCACCCAACACGGCCCCAATGCCTTCCGGAAATGGTCAAGGCCGAATTTATCGCATTGTCAAGCAACCAGTGGAATAGCCTCATGAGTCGCAATATATCAAGATATAAACGCATAACGCCCGTCTCACTGATGATGGCTGCTGCCGGTTCATTGAGTGCACAGGAGATTCCTCAACCATTCGTGGTCAATGAAAGCCTGCTTGCCCTCACACACGTGGAGCAATCCATCATGCTCGCGCAGAATGATGCAATGGGGCAGAGTGATGTCATGGCCAGTGGTAACATCGTTGAGTCGAATACCATCTCGGAGGATGTTTCGAACATGGGTATTGTGGAACCGGAAAAGGATCGCAAATCCCGCATTGGAGCAGGTTTTTCCCTCTTGACCAATGTGAAAGCCTCCATCGGTTCGCTGTCGACATTCACCGCAAACAGTGGGCCCGCCACGGGCAGCACGGTGAATCGCGATTATCTGGATGGGTTTGTCTATCTGGATTCGTCGGACAATCTCGGTGACTTGCGGGTGCCATTTCGCACACACAATTTTGGGTTTGTAAGCAGGGGGCAAGTGCACCCTGCAGCGGGGGCAGGCACCATTGATTTTCACGATGTCCGCCTGGATGGGGGAAGTTATGCGTCACCTGAAAAATCCGGTTTTGCTCCTGGATTTGAAGTGCATTACAGCCACCGGCTTAAACGCACTGACAAGTGGAAATATGAACTGGAACTTGGACTTGGAATTCAGGATTTTGATTTTGATATCAAAGACAAGCCAGCCGATTTCCAGGTTCTGACAGACTCCTATCAACTGGGTGGTGTGGACCCAACAGTGTTCGGAGTTCCCTATACGGGAAGTTTCTTCCCGAAACCCACTGGATCACCGAAAATCGGATCGACTCCCACGCGCACGTTCGGAGCGGCAACAGGTACCATTGCCGGAGGAGCGGAAATCGAATCCTATGCCATCATCGGTCGATTGGGCCCAGGTGCACGTTATGATGCGACCGAGAAACTGGATCTTACCATGATGGGAGGCTTGACCCTGGCTTACATGCATGCCGATGTCACTTACGATGAATTGCAGACACTCAACCTTTCTGGTTCCAGTTTGACTTTCAATCAAGCCGGGGCGTTTAGTGAATCCGGGACCTTCTGGGGGTTCTTCGCTGCGGCTCGGGCCACCTATGACCTGAGTGAACGGCTCGGTGTTTACGGTGAAGCGCGTTACTTGCACTTGGAATCCTTCGACCTGAGCGATGGCGTACGCACTGTGGAACTGGACTTCGGAAGTGCCCTCGGTTTTCTGGTTGGTGTGACCTACGATTTCTGATGCGGTTCTCCTAAAAGATCTGGATCAAAGCTTATTGCGTAGTTCAGAAAAAACATTTCCTGAAGGCCCTTCAGGAAGGGAAGATTGCCATTGTTTCAACTCGGCTGCCAAACTGGTTGCGACTGTTGCTTGCTTTTTTAGCAGGTTGTTTTTCTCATAGGGATCCTTCGATATGTCGTAGAGTTCCATGTAATCCAGATCCCGGTTGGCAACCAGTTTCCAATGATGATGCACGATCGCCCAGGAAACCCAGTGATGAGGTCGGGTTTTATTGGCCGGCCATGTAGAAGGAAACTTCCAGAACAGTGGTTTGGGTCGGGAGAGCAGGGGAGATCCTTGGAGTACCTGGGTGATATCGACGCCATCTGGTTGGTAGGTTTCCGGCATGGCAGTTCCGCTGATGGAGCAAAATGTTGGCAGCAGGTCAACGGCTGAAAACAATGATTGATCGTCCACTTTCCTTGCGCTGATTTTTCCTGGCCATCGCGCAATGAAAGGAACCCCGATGCCGCCTTCAAAAAGGGATGATTTATACCCTTTGCGGCCTCCGGTGATTCCTTTGGAGGCTGCGATTCCCCATCCGGCGCCGGTGGCTGTGTCGTATTGCAGTTTGAGTTCCGTCGGTCCGGTTGATCGCGCTGGTCCGTTGTCGGATGTGAAAATGACCAATGTGTTGTCTGCAATATTCAATGTATCCAGCGCATTCAGTATCTCTCCGATCCGGTCATCCGCGTGTGACAGGACCGATGCGTAGATGCGATCCGTTTCACTTTCCATATGACGGAACCTCCATTCGTATTTTGGAACCGTGTGGAAGGGGGTGTGGGGTTCGTGAATCCAGAGGTTGATATAGAAAGGTTTGTTTTCTGCAACTGCTTTCTGGATGAAGGAGACGGCATGCTTGGAATCTTCATGCACCGGCATCTGTTCTCCCGCACAATTGAATGCGCCATAGTCATCGTAACCATAGGCACTTGGTAAGGGGGAGTCCGGAATCATGTCATTCGCCAAGTGCCATTTGCCGTAGTGTGCGGTGGCGTACCCGGCCTGCTTCAGCAAGCGGGGCAATGTCGGCGCATTGGTATCCAACCAGTCGGGCATGTTTCTTTTGGCATTGCTGGGCACCCAGGCAAAGTGCCCGTCGATGTTGTAACGCGCCGGAAAGTGTCCGGTCATGATGGCCGTGCGACTGGGGGAACACACTCCGCTGGCAACAGTGAAACGATGGAAATCGGTACCTTCACGCGCCAGGCGGTCGATGTTGGGCGTTTTGACATAAGGATGTCCATGACAGCTCAAATCTCCCCAACCCCAGTCATCCGCCAGGATGAACAGTATGTTGGGGCGGGGCGATGTCTCACTGTTTAACGTTCCGATCAGGACAATGAGGAAAACGAAAAGATGATGCAGTTTCATGTTGGTTTCCGGTTTATCGTGATGTCTGAACTCTTAAAATTCCCTGCATGGCCATCCAATGTCCGGGAAAGGTGCAGATGTAGGGGTAATCACCCGGTGTCTCGGGCGCCCTAAAATGGAGGGTATGTGTTTTACCGGGATTGACTATGGGAATGAACTGCAACACTTCCGTCAGTTCGGGAACGTAGCTTTTTTCACCGGCTTTGGGATCGTTCAACATCTTGAATGACGCCTCTCCAACGCTGCGCGTCGAGCCCTGTTTTACGATGACCAGATTGTGCGGCATGACATCGGTGTTGTTCAGGGTCAGAGCCAGGGCTTCACCGGGTTTTGCAACGAGTAATTTCTGCTTGTATTGAAGACCTCCGATGGCATCCACGACGAGCTGGCGTTCATTCGTCTCTGCAGTACCTGATTGATGGTCGTCCGAAGTCGATGCTTCTTCTCGAGCTACTCTCAAGGCAATGGCCGTGGGTTTTCCAACCCGGGCGGGCTCAAGTCCGGTGGCATCAAAATGCGGGCCGGGATACATGGGGGAGGCGAACAGGTCTGTTTTAAATGCCTTCCCTTCAATGGAGGTCAAATGCATGCGGATGTGAAGTTGCATCACGGGGCGCATGGTTGGCATTTCCACAAACAGTGAACTTCCATCTCCGAGCAGGGTGACCGAACGGATGGAAACAGGGTCATGTCCGAGTGATTCCGGATGGTTCGGCGAAAATTCGGGAGATCCGTAGCGGTTGGCGTATTCGTAGTTCCACCCATGCGCAAAAAAACTGCCCAAATCACCTCGGGTGTTCGGATCCAGTTTGGTGGTGAAGTCAATGCGGATTCCATTGCTGTGTACCCGGAATCCCTTGGGTTTGTAAACCGGGTTGCCTGTGTATCGGACCCGGTGAAAACAACCGTCCTTGGTGGAGTAATCACCCCAGCCATCCAGCCCCACCACATAAAGTTGTCCATCCTTGGGATGAAACGCCCCGCGCATTGACCCGGCCAGAAACTCTCCTTCAAGCGGCACAACTGCCCCTTGCGGTCTGCCACCCGTTGCGTCGCGCAGGATCAGGTAATGAATGCCGGAGCCGTAACTCAAACCGATATGGGAACCTTGAAAGGGTCCCCAACGATTGCTTGTGACCTCAACCATGCCACCGGTGGAATTGTCCACTCCTCGTGGGATGAAGCACAAGGGCGCGGCAATGGTGCCTCTCCTGCCGTTGCTGTCGGGTAGTCCGTAAAACTCGCCCTGATTCACCTCGATGATGGCTGAAGCTGGCGTCCAGGTGCCTTCCTGTGGGGCAACCCAGAAGTAGTCGTCCGATCCACCGATTCCCATGCAGTTTCTCACACCCCAACCTTGTTCGGTGGTGACGCGATCGGGGCCGGTGCGCAGGATGTTTTCGCGTTGAGTAAAATGGAAGGAGCCATCCGCCGTCCGATGCAGACCGAAGGTGTGGGAATGACTGCGATTGTAACCTCCGAAATCATGCGCGTAGTTTTCGTAGAAATCGGCTTCTCCATCGTTGTTGGTGTCATGAAGACGATAGATCTGCCCACGGTCGAGAACGAAGATGCCGTCTTCATCAATGTGGATCCCGATCGGCTGGTTCAATCCGGTGGCGAAACGTTGCCAGGTGACCTGCCTCAAATCTTCCGTGATACCGGATACCAGCCAGATATCCCCGGGCAATGTGCAGACCAATGCATCTCCATTCGGAAGGAAATCGATGCCGCTGATTTGCATGACAGTTTGATAAGGGTTGTCATAAGGCACATTCAGTGTGTCGACCACGTATGCAGTATCTGCTCCTGGATTGGCCACGGTTCCCGGAACTTTCAACGTTTCCGGCCAACGCCTGGTCAGTTTGCGAGGCATTTTGAGGTGGTCCAATGCAGGCTTTGTTTGTCTGGGAGCGGGAGTTTTGGTGATGCTCAGGATGACAAAGGAGTCCTCCCTGGTATCGGTTAAATGAATGTGACCGTTCTTCCATTTCGCGCCGCTGACTCGATGCGTGGTTGGAAATTGAACCTCGAATCCCTCTCCAACCGGGCAGGGGATTTGGAGGGTGCTGGTTGCTTTTTTAATGTCAATCCTACGGAAAAAGGTGTCAGAAGTGGCCCAAGGCTCGTCACTTATGGGAATGTCATTGATGGTGTAATTAAAAACTACCCGTTTTCCGTAACGATGAAATCCGTGATAAACGCTTCCCGCTGGCATATCGGCTTCCGGAACAATAAACCAAGGTTTCCCTTGGAGTTGAGCATTGCGTGATGTGCCCCATCGGAACGGATCAAACTGAACGAACCCATCTTCCCATACTGCCCGATAGGTCAAACTCATCGGATCAAAACAGGCCGACAGTTCACGTTGTTCGCCCAAACGGAGGCTGATACCTTTCAACACAACCAGATCCTCTGCGCGGAAAACTTGAGTAACAACTTCACCCATTTCAATCTCGTTCCAACGTCCGTCACCGTAGTTGTTTTGGTTGTGTTTGCCCCAGTGCCCATGCTGTCCGGCGTCCAAACCCGGGTATGCTGGGAGTATCTCCGGCATCTCATCGGGATGTTTCATGTAGTAATCGGCCTGACGCTGATAGAAATCGTAGAGCCGGGCTTCGTTGACGGTTTCAGTTGAGAGCTGGTAGGACTCTCTTCCAAGCGCTGGATTTGCATAGGGGTGTTTGGAAGGCGTGGCAAGGTTGCTTTCCTGTGCCTGTGTGGCTGGTATGCTTATCAGAACAAATGCCGCCAAACACTTTGAAATGGAATGATGAAAACGAAATCTCATGGATAGCCCCTAGTCTACGGGGTTTCATCCATTGGTTCCAGCGGAATGAGGTGGTGTTTTCGTAACAGAGAATCTCTCCTTTGCCAGCGGCAGATTATCAAGCAACTGCGCTGCATGCTCGTTGTGTTGGGCTATTCGCTGCAGGAAACGCGCGCGATCTTT
>JAQCFT010000155.1 GCA_027619545.1 Verrucomicrobiota bacterium
TCACCGACATGCCGAGGAACCCGGGATCCCAAATCGAAATACCTGTAATCACCGTTATTCCGATGACGTGCGGCTGACCGACAATCACCTTGGGTCAAGCCCCAGGAACCACCACGGAGATCTCGGCCGCTTTTGATCTCACGATTCACCAGATCGGATTCCGTTTTGTAGGTATCTTCCCTTACGGCACACCACTCCGACACATTGCCGTGCATGTCGAACAGCCCCCAAGCATTGGCCTGCTTGCTAGCCACGGGATGTGATTGATTCCCGCTGTTCTTTTGATACCACCCCACTCTCCCCAAGGCCTCAGCACCGTTGCCCGCGCAATAGGCTGTTTTGGTTCCGGCGCGACAGGCGTATTCCCATTCGATGCCTGTAGGAAGACGGTAATGTTTCTTTTCCTTGTCGCTGAGTCGTTGGCAAAACATTACGGCTTCATGCCATGTAATGTTTTCCACCGGACGATTCTCTCCCTTGAAGAAACTCGGGGCGGTACCCATGATTTCACGCCATTGCTTTTGAGTGACCTCCGTCGTGCCGATCAGGAAACCCTTCTCAATGGTTTCATTGGTCTGCACTTCATTGGCGGTACGCCCAGGTTCTGAAGTGGGACTGCCCATCACGTATACTCCAGAGGGAAGGCAGGTCAGCTTCATTCCCACCGAATTAGTGATGGTAATGAACGGTTCAAAGGCCTGAGCCAACATTTCACAAAAACCTATCGCGCTCCCGAACAAAATCAGGAGCAGAGCATTGATCGGAGCATTCATTTTCGAACATCGAAACATATCAGATGACCCTTTCCATTTCTGACGTAAAGGCTCCCATTGGACAGCACGGGAGCGGTTCGGGATGCCGTCCGGGGAGGCAGCACTTGTTCTCGAAAGATGATATCAAACTCCTTGGGATTGGCCTTGGCAATGACGAGTTCACCATCGCCACCCAACGCGAGGATTCGACCGTCGGAGCTGAAAGAAAGTGAACCATTACCCAACCGCGGGCTTCGCCATTGTTCCTGTCCATCTTCAAATCGAATGCATTTCACCACGGCTTCATCGAATCCGTAAAGAAATCCCTCCCAATAAACACAACTGCTCTGCAGATTTCGCATGACAGCATTGTCAAACACCGATGTGATCCGGTTGTTCGAGATGCGTATTTTCGCACAACCGCGACCATAGGCAGAAGAAACAAACACCTCATCGCCGACCACCACGGCATCACCACAGTTGGCCTTGTGCTTGTTGAAAAAAGGATAACGCCACAGCATTTGCCCCTCTTCGACACCAACCCCCAAAATGGAATCAGCACCACAAATCACCAAACAGGAGTTTCCATCCACCGTCGCCGGAACAGGCGTAGAATATCCGCAGGGTTCCTTCCCGTTTTGCCAGATCAATTCCCCGCTGTGTTTATCGAAGGCAGCGCCGGCGTTGCCCATATTCAATATCAGTCGTTCTCCCAACACCACCGGTGAACTGGAAAAATGCCAGGTCGGCAACTTGAAATCCAGCGACCGCTGCAACTGCTGCTCCCAGATGACCTTGCCACTCGCAACATCCAGACAGAGCAGATCCCCCATTTTGGAAAGCGTGTAGAGTTTGTCACCGTCCACTGTGGGCGTCGAAAGCGTGCCCCCTTCATAATACTTGGGCAAGCGGGGACAAGAATACGAGTGCGACCAGATCACATCCCCGAGTTTCTCATCCAGGCAATAGACCGAATCGCGTTGCCCCGCCAGCTCCTCGCCCTGATTCCCCATCGTGAACAACCGACCCCCGGAAGTCACCACCGAAGAAGAACCAAACCCGACCTCAGCCTTCCACCTAACCTTCATCTTTTCCTGCCCCCGATCAATCCCCCAATCGGTCTCACGACTGATACCATTGTAATCAGGCCCCCGATAGTTGGGCCAGTCCTCGGCAAAAGCGGAAGACCAACCTGCCAGCAAACCAACCAAACCAACCAACCATTGTCTCCAACACAAAGCACGCAAAAACAGGACCGTCATGCACCACATTCTCTCAAGACAACCAAACAGAATAAAGCATAACTTACCCCAAAACGCCCCTCTGGACTGCGGTGATCACGGCACCACTCCGGATACAACAGGGAAAAGCTACCGCACCCTCTCTAGCCGCGATCATTTTGAGGACTTCTGGCGGTGATTGCGCCAAGGTCGTCGGTTTCTTTGACAACATCGCCATTGTTCCAGCCGAGGATTCTTACGGTGTCGGTATCGCTGACGTATGTGACGGTTGAGTGATTCAACTGGGGATTTTTTTTTTGCGCCCCCAAAGAGCTGTCACCGATTGTCACACACGAACAAAGACTTTCGATCTTAACTCACTTCAATCCAACCTGAAGCCGGTGATGATATCCACAGGGTTGATTTTGAGATTTGATATCCTTGTTTGTCATATGATTTGAGTTATGATTCGCAGGATATCGAACCGCAATCTCAACAAACAAAGAATGACCGTTAAACAAAGAACCAACAAATTCATCGCAGCCACGATTTTTCACATTATCGTCGCTTCATTGAGTGTTTATTCAACTACAGCAGAAGAGGTTGAACCAGATTTCACTCAAGGCGGAAAAACCGATGGCAGCCACGATTGGACACTCGGCCCCACCGGTGCTCGAGGTTGGATGCATGCATGGAAGAACACCGCCGACGCCCGTCAGATCCTGATCACGGAAGTGGCCAAAGGTTCACCCGCGGAAGGTGTCTTGGAAGTAGACGACGTCATTCTTGGGGTCGGAGACAAGCCCTTCAACTCTGACGCGCGCATCGCCTTCGCTCGCGCCATCACTCAAGCCGAACAGGAAACAGCTCAAGGAAGACTCAACCTGATCCGCTGGCGAACCGGCAAAACTGAACAAGTTTCCATCAAACTTCCCGTCATGGGAACCTACAGCGCCACCGCACCGTATGAGTGTCAAAAGTCAGCCAGGATTTTCAAACTTGGATGTGAAACCATCGCGAAACGAGGCTTCAACAACGTTTCCATTCCGAACAGTATCAATGCCCTTGCCCTGCTCGCCAGTGGCGAACCAAAGTACCGTCCCCTGCTTTCCAAATACGCCCAGCTGGTGGCGGACTACCAGGTTGGACCGTTTGCAACCTGGCACTACGGCTATGCGGTTACCTTTCTCGCCGAATATGTCCTGACAACCGGCGACAAATCCGTCTTTCCCGGACTCAAACGTCTCGCACTTGAATCCGCACGCGGCCAAAGCCTCGTGGGCACGTGGGGACACCGATTCGCGTTGCCGGACGGAAGGGTCGGTGGCTACGGCTGCATGAATTCACCCGGCATCCCACTCACCATCTCCATGGTACTCGCTCGTGAGGCAGGAGTGAGAGATCCGGACCTGGACCTCGCCATCAATCGCTCAGCCGGATTCCTGCGCTGGTATGTCAACAAGGGAGCTGTTCCCTACGGTGATCATCACCCCTGGCCAGGACATGAGGACAACGGCAAATGCTCCATGGCAGCCGTACTCTTTGACCTGCTCGGAGACAGCGAAGCCGCAGCCTTCTTTACCAAAATGAGCATTGCCGCCTACGACGAGCGGGAACGCGGTCATACTGGCAATTTCTTTAATATCCTTTGGGCAATGCCTGCTGTGTCCAGAGGTGGCTCATTGGCCACCGGCGCCTACTGGACGGAACAAGCGTGGTATTACGACCTGGCCAGAGGATGGGACAGCAGCTTCCGATACCAAGGATCACCCGTTGGTGAGGAAGAGCACAATAAATACACCCACTGGGATAACACGGGTACCTACCTGTTGGCCTACGCTTTACCGCTCAAAAGCCTCTACATCACCGGCAAGAAATCTTCCACCGTCCCGACATTGGATTCATTTGAAACGAAAGAGATCATTGAAGCAGGACGTGATTACTTTTCGACACGCAGCAGGCTTTCCGGCCGAGATATGGACCGTTACCGATACGAACATCGCAGCAATGAAATATTGCTCGATGGACTAGCAAGCTGGTCTCCCGCGGTCCGCAAACGTTCGGCGCAGGAACTGGGACGTCGGGAGGGAGATTTCCTGCCGATTCTCCTGAGAATGTTGAAATCCAACAATCAGAACGCCCGTTATGGAGCCGTCGAGGCACTCGGTAATCTCGACTCGAATTCTGAAGTGCTCACCAGGGTATCCGTCCTGACGGAGACACTCGCAGCGGATGACCTCTGGCTGAGAATACTCGCCGCCGATGCCCTCGCCACCATGGGGGAACCGGCGAGAATCGCGGTCCCGGCGATGCTCGAGCGTTATGCGAAATGGGATGCAGCAATGGATCCCAGAGGCATGGAACAACGCTACCTTTCCTTCGCTCTGTTCAACCGACGTGGCGGCTTGATCGGACGGTCGCTGGAAGGGGTCGACCGTGAACTGCTTCTTCAAGCCGTACGCATCGGACTACAAAACGAAGACGGACGCGCGCGCGGCAGTTTCACCAGCGTTTATCAGAACCTTGCCTTTGATGAAATCAAGCCACTGCTCCCAGCCATCCATCAGGCGATTGTCGAGAAAGCTCCCAGCGGCATCATGTTCGCGAGCGAAATCCGCATGAGCGGTCTGGAACTCTTCGCAAAACACCGGATCAACGAAGGAATCGAATTGCTGGTTGATTACGCCCCTAATCAAAAAGCCCACGGCAGCGAAAAACGCATCGTCCAAGTCATGGAAATGCTGAAAAGCTACGGAGCACATGCCAAACGGATCATCCCACAATTAAAAGCTGCCGCAATTCATTTCGACAACGGCGAGGAAAACTACCCTCTCCAACTCAGCCAAGGAAAAGCAAAACTCGTAAGGGAAACCATCCGGGAGATCGAAGCTGCAACCGATAAACCAGTGTTGATTTCCATCACTCAATAACTTTGTTTCCAGCACAAAAACCCGACCTGCCAGGACGGCCTGAATCATCGTTTGTCGGGAAAGCGGATCAAGCATTCCGGATCAGTTTCCGCCTCTATGATGCGGACTTTCCAGAAGGTGTTTTCTCAAAAGATCCTCACCGTAATCATTGCCAGGTTCGCGGAACACCGTGTGAATATGGTTAATGGGCCCATCATTGCGTCCGGGAGGGTAATGATTATCGAACTCAATGATGACCGTGGGACCGTGAATGCGATAGTAATAGGGTTTGTCTTCTTCCGTACCCGCCCATGCGAAATGAATCTTGTCCAATCCTGATTTCATGATTCGATTCATTTGGATGTGTGCAATGTCGTGCTGGTAATTGTGCACATATTCGTCGAGGAGTCGCATGAATAAACGAACTTGCCCTGGATCCAGCTCGGAAACCGGCAGACCCACAGGTGTTGTCAATTGATCACCTCGTGTTGGGCCGGTAACGACATCTCGGGGCGCCACATCATCAATCACCGCTTTCGCCCGTTGCTCCTCATTGAGTGACTGAAACAGTCTGATCCCCTTCTCGTCTTCGGCATGTTGAACCATCCAACCGGAATAGGTTCCCTGCGGAAGTCTTGCCGGATCAGATCCCATAAATGCGGGCCGGACCGACACCTCGTCTCCGATCACCGTGATGTTCAGAGCCAGATGATGTCCATCCAACTGCCATCCCCAGGCTTTGTCTTTGGCAGGATCGCCAAAAATCCCCATCCAATAGAGGCCGTGACCAAACATAGGGTTGGCATTCGGACGTCGTTCCGCTGCCATGGCTTTGAGCAGTTCGTCCAGATGCATGATACCGGTTGTCTTGAGATAGCCCTGGCTGCTTAACGTGCTTTGAAACAGTTGATGGGCCAATGAACGCTGTTCAGGTGTCATCTCCTCAAAACTGACGCCTTCCCGCTTGAATGCAGTTGAAGGAAGATTGCTCCAGGCGCGTCGCTCCTTGTCATCCATGCTAAATGCCACCTGCTTGCGCATTTGAGGACTGAGCCCCTCTAGAAAAGAAATTGCAGCCTGTCGCATTTCTGCAACCGGAGCTTTGTATTCCATTTGATTGTCCGCAGAAAAGGCGATGGTGCCGCTGAGGATCATTAAAGTCGTAAGGATGGATGGTTTCATCGTTCGTTATGTTAGTTGTTGGCTCTTGGGAAAATGAGATTATGGGGTGGAAGCAGCCTGGTTTCAATTCAAGATTCCGTAAAAAACGGTTCCATTGCTTTGTGGTTTGTATTGGGAGTAAGACGAAGCTTACCCCTCCGGACATGGGTTTCTATTTTTTGACCTGCGCCCCTGTTCTTCTTCGTGTTGCTTCGCGGTTTATACAAGACGCTTTTCGTTTTAACCGGGCATGTTATCGTTGTCGCGTGTTCATCACTGAATTCATCACCGTCGCCATCGTTCACGCCCTGGCTGTCATGAGCCCGGGACCGGACTTTGCCATGGTGACCCGGAACAGCCTCCTTTACACGCGGCGAACGGGCATCCTGACCGCGCTCGGTATTTCACTGGGAATTGCAGTTCATGTGGCTTACTGCCTGCTGGGTATTGGTCTGGTCATTTCCCGATCGATCCTTGCCTTTTCGATCGTCAAATACCTCGGCGCTGCGTATCTCATCTACATCGGATACCAATCACTCCAAGCCAGCAGACTCGATTCCAAGAGTGAAAGCAATGCCCCCCAAGCGGACACCCCGACACATGAAATGGCAACCATGGCGTCGATCCGAACAGGATTCCTCACCAACCTATTGAACCCAAAAGCCACCCTGTTTTTTCTTGCCCTGTTCACCCAGGTCATCGATCCGAACACGCCTAAACACATTCAGGCTTTGTATGGCATCGAAATGATGATCATCACCTTTGTCTGGTTTATGTTGTTGGCCCTGTTCTTCTCAAATAACACCATCCGCAAACGCATCCTCCGAGTGCAACACCTCATCGAACGCGCCACCGGACTGGTCTTTATCCTCCTGGGAATCAAAGTGGCCCTGACCACGCATGAATAAAGTGGTTGCGGGCGAAGGTAAGAAACTCATCCTGATGCCAGAGAATCGGCGAGGACGGCCCCCCCATTTTAACGGCACCAGCAGGCGCTCCAGAGATGACACCTGAACTTCGCAATAGCCAAACAGCACAAAACCGAGTATCGTTTTCAATCATGAGCAAATCCATTGATTATCGATTTTCCTTCGGCCCTTGGAACATCAGTGAGGGCGCAGATCCATTTGGACCCGACGTACGCCCAGCCCATCCCCATGAGGAGAAGTATGCCCTCTATCGCCAGATGGGTTTCGAGGGGGTTCAATTCCATGATGATGATGTGGTGCCCGGGCTGGAAGCCTTAACTTCAGAACAAATCATGGCGAAAGCGGCCGAGGTGAAAACCATGTTGGACAACCAGGGTCTGGTTCCGGAATTCGTGGCCCCGCGCTTGTGGTTTGACGCTCGCACCATCGATGGAGGCTACACCTCCAACAGCGCTTCCGACCGCGCCTACGCCCTGGATCGAACAAAGCAAAGCATCGACATCGCCCGTGCCATTGGCAGCAAAGCAATCGTGCTCTGGCTCGCCAGAGAGGGCACATATATCCGGGAGGCCAAAGACGCCAAGCTGGCTTACGAACGATTGCTGGAAACGTTGAATGCCATGCTGGATCACGACAAGGAGATCGAAATCTGGATCGAACCCAAACCCAACGAACCCACCGACCAGGCTTACGTGCCGACCATCGGTCACGCCCTGACGCTATCCTATGCGTCCAATGATCATACCCGGGTCAAAGGACTGATCGAAAGCGCCCATGCGCTGCTCGCTGGTTTGGATCCAAGTGATGAAATGGCGTTTGCCCTGGCACATGACAAGCTAGCCAGTGTTCACCTGAATGATCAAAACGGACTCAAATACGATCAGGACAAAAACTTTGGAGGTGCCAACCTTCGGACAGCTTTCAACCAGGTCCGCGTACTGGAAGAAGCAGGCTACGGTTCAAGAGGCGAATTCATCGGACTGGATGTCAAAGCCATGCGCACCCAGAAAGGAACCCCCGTCACAACCCATCTTTCCAACAGTCGCAAGTTTTTCCTGCATCTGGTTGAAAAATATCGCTCCCTGAATCAGGAACAAGTCGCGAACTACCGCGATGCAAGGGACTACGAAAGCCTTGAATGTCTCATTATGGAACACCTACTGGGAGTCTGATACCGCACATGGTTTCAATGGGCACATGAAGCCAGGAACATCTCTGCCATCACAGGAAGTATTTTCAAACGCCAAGCGTAATTTGGAATGTCAGACCAGTGTATTTGCTGAAACTGAATAAGTTGGTCTTCCATCGTCTCCAAAGCACTCTCAAAATTTCTCAAGTTTTAAGACGCAGCGATTTTTCCCCTGCGATTTCCACCTACATTGATTCGGTTATGCAGCAATGGAAGCTCTTGAGATCAAATCTCCCACCCTTTTCGGTATGCTTTGCTCACATATTGGTTGGCGCTCTTGTTATTGCTCACTTCCATGCGATCTGCATCCCATTTGATTTCAGTTCCAGCGCGCAAGGCGACCTGTCCCAGCAAAACCACTTCGGTGACAGGGCCGGCTTTTTCAAAATTTGACAACGCAGGCGAGCCACCCTTACAGGCGTTGATCCAATCATCGTAATGGCATTCATGCCAACTCGGACATTCACCAAACATGTCAGGCACTTCAAGATCTGCATACTTGCGTCCGCTTTTCAGACGACCACCCCCACTATAATGGGTCAGCATGGTGTCCGCCTCGCCAATCATGATGATTCCATTCGTGTCAAACTCAGCGCCCGGAAAAAGGTCTTGAGATGGTTTTCGACCTCCGTCGTACCAGTGAAACTTGAATGCGGAGCGACCTTCACGTTTTGGGAAATCCCATACGATGTGGGACTCGGCAGGCCCGGTTTCAGAAGTTTGGCCCAGGCCTTCAGCCACAATTTTTTCAGGATCTCGTATATCCAGGGTTAACGTCGCCAAATTTAGGAGATGACACCCCATGTCCCCGATGGCCCCCGTACCAAAATCCCAGAACCCACGCCAGGCGAATGGATGATATGCGGGATGATAGGGACGCCAAGGGGCACAGCCAATCCAAAGATCCCAGTCAATGTGATCAGGAGCATTGTGAACACCTGCAGGGCGTCCAATCCCCTGCTTCCACCTGCCACCCGGTCGATCGGTCCAGCAATGCAATTCCTTGATCTCGCCCAGAGCTCCGGATTTGACGACCTCGGCGTCGCGTCTCATCTTCGGAGCCGAGATGCCCTGATTCCCCATCTGAGTGGCCACTCCGGCTTTGCGGGCGGCAAGGGTCAAAGTGCGCGCTTCCCAAACCGTGTGCGTCAGAGGTTTCTGACAAAACACATGTTTCCCGGATTGCACCGCGCGCATGGCCGGGTGAAAATGCATGTGATCCGGTGTGGAGATGGTCACCGCATCCACTTTATCCACCATTTCGTCGAACATCACTCGATAATCCTGATAACGCTTTGCCTCGGGAAACTTTTGGAACATCCTGGCTCCATGGATGGGATCAATATCCACCAGAGCCACGATGTTTTGAGATCCACACATGGCGACATCCGTTGCGCCTTTTCCGCCGCAACCGATGCCCGCAATATTCAACCGTTCGTTTGCACCCAGTACATTTCGGACGGAAACAAAGGGAAAAGCTACCGCACTGGCGCCGAAGGCCGAACGGACCGCAAATGAGCGACGTGAAAGCATGTTCTTTTTCATGGAGATGAGAAAAAACTAACAAGAGTCTCGGACAAAAGGCCACATTTTTTTCAAAAACAGTGGCATGGCTTAATGGCAGGTTTGACTGAATGTTTGAATTTTTCATCCAATACTCAATCATGCATTACCGAACTATTGCAGGCACAACCTGTAGCCTTCGAAGTAGCATTTGAACCGTTCACTTCACGACCTTTAACGTATTCAATGCCGCAGTAAATTTGCGGAAAAGATAGTAGAATGAATGTTCCCACCTTGGCCATTGAATGCCGGACCTTACAGGAATGGACAGAAGTATTCTCAAGTATCACCGTTCCTCTCAAGGCATCCGGAAAGCAAAAAATGATTCCAGCCGTCATTCCGTATTTTTATTGTCACATACAGTGGTTTTAACTATAAGAAAGCAATACAAAACTAGGCTCCAAACTGACTCCACCAGAACGAAGAAATGATGAAAAGCAACACACGGAACTTTAACCGCGGTTTCACACTGATTGAACTTTTGGTGGTCATTGCCATCATCGCCATTCTGGCTGGCATGCTGCTCCCCGCATTGAGTAAAGCAAAAGCAAAAGCCAAAGGCATCAAATGCATGAACAACCTACGCCAGATGGGCATCGCCATGATTGCCTACACTGACGACAACGGACGCTACCCCGTCGGGATCAACCGTGACACCTCCAATGCATGGATCTGGCCGGCTTTACTTCGAAATTACATCGGCATGGGAGACAACGTGGAACTATTCAAATGCCCCAGTGCACCGCCCGAAGCTCAATGGAAGGTGACTTATGGAAGCGGATTACCTGCCAGCGATGGTTACATGGCAGATGAAGTCCGCCTGCGCCCTGGCGGTGTGAGCTTCATGAGCTATGGCTACAATGTCTGGGGCGGATGGGCCGGACAAAACCCAAACACCGGACTGGGTGTTTACAAGGGAGACCCCATCTATGGAGGTGCCAAGGAATCGTCAGTACGCGTCCCGACAGACATGATTGCCATCGGAGACAGCAATTGGGATCTGGAAAAGAATGGAGATCGCGACTGGAGTGGTTTCATTGGAATGTATGAAGAACGCCAATGGCCCTTGGAAATTCACGGCACACGCGCCAACATCCTGTTCGCCGACAGCCACGTCGAGGCCATCCCCCGCACCGAAATGATCGCGCAATTGGTAGAAAGCCGCGCCGAAAAAGAACGCGTCGCCCGCCGCTGGAACCGCGACCACGAACCCCACGTCACCGCCAACGAATAAAATGTGAAAAAGGTAGAACGGAGCAGCTTGTCCCGCGACTGCGTGG
>JAQCFT010000156.1 GCA_027619545.1 Verrucomicrobiota bacterium
GTTTCGGGGCGGGTGAATCCTTCAAAATCGTTCGGCATGTCTTCGAATGAAGTCCGGTGAGTGATCCAGGGGTTGGTGTTGATGGTGCCGTTTTCGATAAGTCCAATGATGCGTCCGAAGTCCTTGGGCAGGGCGTTGCGGCTTGCTTTGAGCGTGATTTCAGGTTTGTGCAGCACCGGGTGTTTGAATGAGACAGCTTCGGTTGTGATGCCCACATAGACGAGTGATCCGGTGTGTGCCACGTATTGGAGCGCGTTGGACATGGAGTGCTGGTTGCCTGTGGCATCGGTCACGACGGCGTATTTATCTCCACCGGTGCATTCCATGATTTGGTCCATTTCGGTTCCGTCGCCTTTGAACTGGATGGTGTGCGCCACACCGTAAGTTGATTTGCAGAATTCCAATCGGCTGGGGACCATGTCCATGACGGTGACGGTGGCATCTGTCAGGCGAGTAAATTCGAGCGTGGCCAATCCGATCGGGCCTGCGCCAATGATGAGGACGTGGTCTCCTTTGCCAGGGGCGCCTCGATCGGTTGCGTGGCATCCAATGGCCAAGGTTTCCACCAGCGCGAGTTGATCGAAGCTGAGTTTTGTGCTGGGATGCAGCTTTTCCGCGCGCACCAGAAATTGTTCGCGCATGCCTCCGTCTTCCATGACGCCAATGACCTTGAGCGTTTCGCAGCAATTGGATGCCCCTTTGCGGCATGGATAGCAATGTCCGCAGTTCATGTAAGGTTCGATGGAGCAGTGATCGCCGGCTTTGATGTTGGTAACGCCTTCACCCACCTCAAGCACTTCGACGCCAAGTTCGTGACCGGGAATACGCGGATAGCTGAAAAAAGGCATTTTGCCGAGGTAACCGGAGTAATCGGTACCGCAGATACCGATACGATGGACTTTGACCAGGGCCTGCCCTGGGGCTGGGGAGCCGGGCTCATCCATTTGGATGTGTTTGAAGGATTTGGGTTCGGTTAATTGTAACGCTTTCATGGGTTATTGCCTGGATGGGAAAGGTGGGTGTTTTTATTTTTTTAACCGCAGATTTCACTGATTATCGCAGATAGATATAGGGAAAAGCAGGGTCCTGGTTTTTGGGTTGCTGCATTCAGTTACCTAAATATTTTTAAAGTGGAATGACACAGTTTTGTGGTTGCAATCTGCATAAATCTGCGAAATCTGCGGTTAAACCTGTTTAATGAGTTTCCTAATTGTTTTCGGGTAAGCCTTCGGTGTGACCGATGTTTTTGACGGGTTCGAAGATGGCCTGAACTTCTTTCAGGAGTTCCCGGTCGATCGGTTCCGCTGCCCATTCGGCCCATTTGCGGATGTTGTTGGGATTGGCGCTGCCGGCGATGGTGGTGGTCATGTCCGGGTTTTCGATAGAGAACTGCAAGGCCAACTTGGCAATGTCGACTCCTTTGGCTTCACAGACCGCGGCGGCTTTGCGTGCGGCTTGTTTGACGGATTCAGGTTCTTTTAACCAGTCTGGCAACGGAGCGTTGGTCAGGAGACGTGCTGAAAACGGTCCTGCGTTCATGATGCCCACGCCTTTCTCTTTCAGGTAAGGGACCGTTTCATCGGCGAAACGTGTGTTCTGAAGGGTGTATTGATTGTAGCTTAACACGCAGTCCACATCGATTTGATCAATGATGAATTTGAAAATTTTCTGAGGATAACCGCTGAAACCGATGTAGCGCACTTTGCCTTCTTGTTGGGCTTTCTTCAGTGCGGGGATGGTTTCGTCGACGATTTTCTGCATGGGGACAAATTCGATGTCATGGCACAGAGCGATGTCCAGGTGATCGATGCCTAGACGGTGCAGGCTGACGTCAACGCTTTCCGCGACGCGCTTTGCGGAAAAGTCGAAATGTTGAAGATGATACCGTCCCAGTTTGGTGCAAAGGATATAGTTCTCTCGCGGTACATCGCGAAGAGCCATGCCGAGCAACACCTCACTCATACCTCTTCCGTAAAAAGGGGAGGTGTCAATCAGGTTCATGCCACATTCGAGGGATACGTGAACACTTTTCATCGCCTCGTCCAGTTGAATCGGTCTGAATTCCTGTCCCAGCGATGAAGCCCCGAATCCCACGACAGGTAGTTGAAGGTCTGTATTACCCAATTTCCTCGTTTCCATGATTTGATTATGCGGATGTCAATGTCACATGCAAACACCCGTCTGAGAAAAATTCCCGGACGGGTGCGCTTGCGTTCAAATGGTTATGTATTTAACTCGAAACGGCTTCGCCTTCGATGTTGGCTTCCTGGGTGAATGCCAGATGATCGTCTTCGACGACAACCTGAATGGGCTGGTTGTCACAAAGAGAGCCTTTGAGGATCTCTTCGGCCAGCGGATCTTCGAGATACCGTTCCACAGCGCGTCGCATGGGGCGAGCGCCGTAAGCCGGATCATATCCTTTTTCGACGAGGAAATCTTTGGCTTCGTCCGATAGAATCAGTTCGATATTTTTCTTTTTCAGTCGGGTTAAAACTTTCTCGGTTTCGAGGGTCAGGATGGTGATCAAATCCTCGCGTCCCAGCGAGCGGAAAACGATCACGTCATCCAGGCGGTTGAGGAATTCCGGTTTGAACGAGCGTTTGGCTTCCTCCATGATCTTGTCCTTCATGACCTGGTAGTCGCCTTCAGCGGAAGGTGAACCGAATCCGATACCTCCTTGCTGGCTCGCCTGCTGTGCGCCGACGTTTGAGGTCAACAGTATGACCGTGTTGCGGAAATCAACGGTCCGGCCCACGTTATCGGTCAGTTTGCCTTCTTCCAGAATCTGAAGGAGCATGTTCATGACGTCCGGGTGAGCCTTTTCGATCTCATCGAACAATACCACCGAGTAGGGCTTGCGGCGCACTTGTTCGGTGAGTTGACCGCCCTCTTCGTAACCGACGTATCCGGGAGGTGACCCTACCAGTCTTGAGACAGTGAACTTCTCCATGTATTCGCTCATGTCGAGCTGGATTAGACACTTCTCATCGCCAAACATATGTTCTGCAACGGTCTTGGCCAAAAGTGTTTTTCCAACACCGGTGGGACCCAGCAATGCAAAGGTTCCAATGGGGCGCCTGGGGTCCTTCAAGTCCGCTCGCGAGCGTCGCAGGGCCTTGCATAGGGCTGAAACGGCTTCGCTTTGGGCGATGACAATGTCGGACAATTCGCTTTCCATGTCCAGCAAGCGCTGGATCTCTCCGGCTTCCATGCGTTTCAATGGAACACCTGTCCACTTAGAAACTACCTGCAGCATGTCATCTTCGTTGACTTCCACCCGTTTTTCGTCACGTGAGGATTTCCATGCGGTCAGGATGGATTCGAGTTTCTCCTTGGCTTGCTTTTCCTTGTCCCGCATCGAGGCCGCCTGCTCGAAATCCTGTTCCTTGATGGCTTTTTCTTTCTCAATGCGGATGGATTCGATTTCCTCCTCGAGATTCTTAACATCGGGCGGTCGGGTCATGGAGGCGATACGGGCGCGGGCGCCTGCTTCATCCATCACGTCGATCGCCTTGTCTGGGAGAAAACGTCCGGTGACGTAGCGTTCGGACAGCTTGACAGCTGCTTCGATTGCTCCATCGGTCAGGATAATGTTATGATGCTCTTCATATTTGCCTTTGAGTCCCTGCAAAATGAGGATGGCATCTTCTTGTGATGGTGCTTCGACTTTGACGCTTTGGAAACGCCGTTCCAATGCGGCGTCTTTTTCGATATATTTGCGGTATTCATTCAGCGTGGTGGCACCGATGCACTGCATTTCACCCCGACTGAGAGCGGGTTTGATGATGTTGGACGCGTCCATCGTGCCTTCGGCGGAGCCGGCGCCGACGATGGTGTGTAATTCGTCGATGAACAGAATCACATTCTTGGTGCGCCGTATCTCATCCATGATGGCCTTGATGCGTTCTTCGAATTGACCACGGTATTTGGTGCCGGCAACCATCAATGCGAGATCAAGGGTAATGACCCGCTTTTCTCTTAAAATTTCAGGGACGTTGCCTCGGGCAATTTCCTGGGCAAGTCCTTCCACAATGGCTGTTTTGCCTACGCCTGCTTCACCCAGCAATACCGGATTATTTTTGGTGCGCCGGCACAGCACTTGAATGACGCGTTCAATTTCATCCTGACGCCCAATGACAGGATCCATGTCGCCTCTACGTGCGATTTCTGTCAGGTCGCGACCGAAGGCCTTCAGGGCAGGGGTTTTGACTTCGCCCTTTTTCTCGCCTTTGGGGCCGGCCCCTTCTTCCATGCCCACAAATTCGTCCCCTCCTTGGAAATTAGGGTCGACTTCGCGCAGGATTTCGGTGCGGGTTTGCTCCAGATCAATGTCCAGGCCTCTCAGGACCTTGGCGGCCACTCCGTTGCCTTCACGCAGGAGACCCAGCAAAATGTGCTCGGTGCCGACGTAGGTGTGGGCGAGTTGCTTGGCTTCTTTGGCTGCCAAATCAAGCACTTTCTTCACTCTCGGCGTATAAGGGATGGTGCCGGCGACTTTATGATCAGGTCCGGGTGGGACGTGTTTTTCGACCTCCAGCTGAACGGTTTCCAGATCGAGTCCCATCTTTTTGAGCACATTGACGGCGACTCCCTGGTCCAGCTTGATCAAACCCAGAAGCAGGTGTTCGGTTCCCACATAGTTGTGGTTGAAACGGTCTGCTTCTTTTCTCGCCAGTGCCAGGACTTGCTGGGCTCTGGGAGTAAAGTTGTTGAAAGCGTCTTCACTCATAGTTCTCTTTAACCAATGCTACGAAAATATCGTGTTGTCCAGTCTTTCGCTGGAACGTTCTTGCGTAAATGTTCACCGGGTTGTTCAACCCTCGGTGGACCACTGCTGATAGATGCCTCTATGAATACGACTTGAATGGGATGAATACCACCCGGGGCACTTCTCGACTCACGGACGAATTATAGGCAAATTCAGGCTGAAAACCAGCTTTTTCACGGAATAAATCGCTACACCACTCAACAGATCGGCATTCTCAGCCCGGACTTGTAGTATCAATCAATTGCTTTTGATTCCTTTCGGAGCCAATCAGAACAAACTATCAGGCTCCTTGGGTGATGAAAAAAGCTCTTCCAGAGGTTGCCTTTGGCGGTGTTTGCGATGGAACCGTCTCGGTGTAGGTATCCATACCACTCACCATGAACAGGATCAGTAAAATGCTTAAAAGACCAGTCGTGCACGGCCTGGTGGATGGATGCATATTTGGCTTCGCCGGTAAGCTGATAGGCCATGATTGAGGCAATCATAGTTTCGTCGTGAGGCCACCAGAACTTCATATCGTGCCAGTATTCCTGAACCGGCTTGTTGTAGATGTCTGTGAAGTATAGAAGTCCACCATGCTCGGTATCCCAGGAGCGTTTCCAGGTCATTTCCAGCATCTGGCACCCACCTTTGATCCAGTCCTTGCGTCCCTGTCTGGTCCCAGCCTCCATCACGAACCAGGCGGCTTCTATGGCGTGTCCGGGGTTAAGAGTGCGACCTTCCAGGTGATCCGACACGGTACCATCAGTGTGAGCGGTTTCCAGCACGCAGCCGAGTTCGGGTTTTACGAACCATTCAAGGATTTCGGTCACCATTTGTTCGATCACTGATTCCCGATGCGGATTTGAACCAAGTTGGTGGTTGAGTTCCAAGGCGGTAACCAAAGTGATCATGCGTGGCGTGAGTCCGATCAGAGGTCTCTCATCCGTGAACTTGGGACTGAATTCTGCGGGGGATTCAAAATTCCACCGAATGAAATGTGCCAACAGCTTTTCAGCACGATCGGCGGACGCTGAATTTCCTGTTGTGCGGGCGTGGGCTGCGTACGCGATGGCCGCAAAGGCTTCGCTGTAAGCGTAACGGCGTTTCCGGATCGGTTTGCCTTCGCGTGTCAGTTGGAAGAACATCCGGCCATCGGTATCGAATCCGTGTTTATTCAGGAAACCGAGACCGCTTTCCGCCCATTCCAACCAAGCTGGATTTGCTTCCAGATCCTGATAACACCGGAGCAGCATCCAGACCATTCGACCTTGGATCCAGACGGACTTATCCGTCTCGAAGATCGAACCATCCCGGTCCAGGCAGGAGAAAAACCCACCGTGCTCCTGATCCAGGCATCGTGGAAACCAAAAGGGAAGGATGTCCTCCAGCAGACTTTCCCGGTAGAGGTCCGCCATCATGATCCGGTAACCGGGATCTTTGATGGACACGTCTCCGAGTTCTTTGGAAATGCGTTGTTGAATAGGCTGATCGGATGATTTGGCCATGTTGGGCAGGTTCTTTCGAATGCTTGTTTTGTTTGTTCCTACTCAACGACCAAGGCTGGTTCGGGCAGAGTTCTCTGTATTTCTTGCATGCGATAGCCAAACCCGTGGCCTTGAATGGTCGATGTGTCCAGCATCCCGTGTTGACGTCTGTAAATTCCGGGGTGAACGATGCGTTCCGGAGCGCTGGCCTCCGGGTAAAACTGCATGGCATTGGTTTCGACACCCATAATGGTCCCGGTGTGGGAGGCGAGTTGAACGTGCGGGATTTGTGCCAGCATGGGATTGGTCAGGTCCTGCACCATCAATGTCATGCCGTGTGCTTTTGCCCAGCATGCGCTCAGAATGGCGCCGCTTTGGGTTTTGCAGGTTTTCAGGGCCACTCCTGTCCAGCCCAGTTCGCGGCCCAGGCGCACCAGCTTCCAGTCGTGTGCACTTTCATCAAGGAACAGAGGTTTGCGGGATGAAACGGAATGGACGTCGATCGGGTGTTCTTCCAGTTCGTAAGGAAAGGGTTGTTCGACATACAACAACATCCCGTAGATCCGGGGTGAAGTGTCCCTGAGTCGGTCCAGAATATCATCCACATAGGCCGGATCAGTCACCGTGCAGTTGAAATCTGCGGTCAACCATTCTACGTCTTCTTCGATGCTGATGGTGCCTACCTGACAAAGTCGGTTGAAATCCCAATCGGCATCGTTGCCTCGCAGTTTGATTTTGAGACATTTGAGGCCGTCCTTTCTGATCCAGTCTCTCAGCAGGACAGGATATCCATCCTCCGGTTCATGTCCGGTCAGATCATCTTCGCTAATCGGGTCCACTCCGCCCACCAGGTGCCAGGCCTTTAACTGATGAGGCGGATTTGGGATCAGGTAATCGGACGGAAACTTGCCGCAAAAGTCGATTTGCGTGCCGTGGGCCGGTGTTAAATATCGGGACAAATCATGGGCAAGGCATTCGGGAGCATAGCATTCATAGACAGGACGCTGATTGGCTTTGCCCCATGCGTCATGGATGGCGATGTCGAACAAGGACATGCAGACCAGTGATGCCAGCCACGGCATGGGGTCCTTTCCTTGGCGGTGTTCGGTGTTGAACGCGTTCCAAAGATCGTGCAGCCGGGTTTCCTGAAATTGCCAGCCCCATTCCAGCGCGTCCGCCTTCAGTTCAAAATGCACCATGGCTTTTGCCAATTGTTCGCAGAACCGCTGCATGCATTCAAGTCGTTCAACGTAAGGCAGGCTGCCTGGCCAGACCCATTGAACACTCAAGGGGGTTTCGCCCCATCCTTCGTGGAGAGAGCCGTCGTTTGTCTCCACCTGCACACACGTCCGTGCCACCATGACGTTCGTCAACGTTTCGATGCCGAATTTCAATGGCATGCGCGTTTCTACCGGGAGATAATATAACCGGACACTTTTGGTTCGGACCTGGGCAATGGTTGACATACGGAGAGCATGACTTATTCAGGTTGCCGGCTTCAAGTTTCCGTTGCGAATTCGTTCATGGAACCCGGGCTAGCGTTTGCCTACAGGGATGAAGGGAGCACGCAGTTTCTGGTAGATCCAGGCTTCCAAGGGGCGAAAATAAAGCATGTAGGGGAGTAAAGGTGAATAGACCAGTCGCAGGCGTATGACGGACAGGAGCATCGTCAGAGAGGATCTGAAAAGTGTCTGGGTTACCTTGGAACCCAATTTGTCGGTCCATTCCGTGGGAACTTCCACGACGTCAAATCCGCCGCGTTTCAGCAGGTAGAGAAGGTTCACATCAAAGGCCAGATCCGCGATCATGAGGTTTTGATGGATCTCAACAATGGGTGTTTTGCGGAAAACCTTGGCGGGGCATTGGGTATCCAGATAGCCGAGGTCAAACAGCCAATGAACAATACGGTGAAAGACCCGACTGACAAATTGTCGTGTCAGTGTCTGGCTTTGATGAAGTTTTGCGCCCGGCAGCCAGCGTGATCCGATGACACCGTCGTGATGGTAACATTTTCGGAGCAAGGCGAGCATGGCGGACGGAGGGGTGGCTCCATCGGCGTCTGTGTATCCGATGATGTCCGTGTCCGGCGCCAGTTTGAGTCCCTCGATCAATGCGCCTCCCTTGCCGATCGCCGCCTGAAACTCAATGGCCTCAATTTCTGGAAACGTTTTGGAACAATCCTCCACCACATGCAGGGTGGCATCCCGGCATCCGTTCAACACCACCATGAGTCGGATGTCTCCCGAGAAGTGTTCCCTGAAGTAGGTTGCGTATTCGTGCAGGGTGCCGGCAATGCGTTCTTCCTCGTTGTAAGCTGGAATGAGCAGGGTGAAGTGGAGGTCCGTTTCCTTGGGGAGGGCCTTTTTCTCTGCTCTGTTTGTGTTGTTGGTTGATGCCGGCATGAGGGGTTAACGGTGGGCTCCTGCCAGGACGTCCTTGGGTTTCATGGGAATGTCAAAGGGTTCCAGAGGCATGGGGTCCCGGTGGTTCAAATGGGTTTTGCAAATGGTCATGAACTCCTTTTTGGACGTGGTTCGGCGGATGCTGTTCAGGAAATCTCCCTCCGGTTCGATGCCCAGTGCGATGAAGTTGATGTATTTTTTCAGGCGCATGACGTGTGCTTTTTCCTCGTAGGGTTCGATTGCAAGGGTTTCGAACAATGTCTCAATATAGGTCAACACGTCCAATCCGGTCGGAACCGGAATGGGAACTCCTTTCATGGCCGCACGGATCTGATCAAAGATCCAGGGATTTCTAATGGCTCCGCGGCCAATCATCCAGCCGGCGCTTTCACTGGTCTTGAGCACTTCCAGAGCGTGGGTTGCCGAGTGAACGTTTCCATTTGCCAGGACCGGGCATCTGACGGATCGGGAAGCCTTGCGAATGGCGTCATAGTCGACCGCGGAACGGTACATTTGTTTCACTGTTCGACCATGCACCGTGAGGAGATCGATATCGTGTTTGGCAAAGACTTCCAGCAATGATTCGTATTGGTCCGTGTTTTCAAAACCGATGCGGGTTTTCACGGTAAAGGGAATATCGAGCTCGTTCCGCAATGCGCCGATGATTCGATTCACCCGTTCCGGCTCGCGCAACAGACCGCCGCCCGCGCATTTTTTGTAAACGATGGGGGCGGGGCATCCCAGATTCAGGTCAATGCCAGCGATGGGGTGTTGTTCCAGTTCCTTCGCCATACGGATCAGGGATGGAATGTCGTTGCCGATCATCTGTGCCACCACCGGGCGTCCGGTTTCGTTTTGATCGATTGATCGAAGGATGAATTTGCCGGGGCGGCTCGTGGAATGAACACGGAAATATTCGGTGAAGTAGACATCCGGTCCACCGAATTGATGCATCACCTTCCAGAATTCAAGGGACGAAATGGCCTGCATCGGCGCCAGCGCTGAAAAAGGCTGGTCCGATTTCAGAAGACGGCGGAAATCAGCGACCGGAGATTCTGAGGTGGATGGAGGGGTTTTATCCAGCATGACGGCCTTGGTTCCTTAACGTATTTTTCGGATAAACCATATGGAGGTTCCGCCAAAAATGACATTGGGAAACCACGCGGCCAACCAGGGTGAAAAGGTGCCTCTTGTGCCCAGCGCCAAACCCAGGCGCATTAAAATAAAGTAGGTGAAGCAAAAGAAAATACTCATCGACACACCGGCAAACACATTGCGGCGTCCGGATGGAGCCCCGAACGGAATCGCAATCAGGACCACCACCAGACAGGTCCAGGGCCAGGCGATGCGGCCGTGGTATTGGGTCGCCAGTTTGGGACGCATCTCTTTGGGGATCTCGGGGTGTAATGCGTAGTAGTGGCTGATTTCGGACAGTGACAGTTGGGCTTGTTTGGCCATCTTGACGCTGCTGAGCATGGAAATTTTCAGTTCGCTTTTGAACTGTTCGGGTGTTTCGGTGTATTCAGGTTTCTCAAGAATTTTCGAGGTTCTGTTTTCGATGCCCTCATCGTCGTTGGTGGGTTCCACATAGATTTCGTTCACATCGTGGAACACCCACATGGAGTTGGTCCAAATGGCAGATTTGGCTTCGATTTTGTATTGATTCAGATCGGAACTGTTGTCCGTCACATAAACTCCACGCATCTCGGACGTCTCGGTATTGTAACGTTTGGCAATCCAAGTGCGGCCATCGCGAAGATTTCTAAAAGTGGCTTGATCATGCCAGGCATAATCATAGGCGTTGGCGCCGCCTTCCTGGTGCCTTTGCATCAGGGCAGCCGATGCATTGGCGCTTTGAGTGCCCCAGGTTTCATTGATCAAAAAGAGAAGCAGGCTCAGGAGGGTTCCCACCGTGAAATAAGGGGCGCATAGACGAAACCAACTCACTCCGGCCGCCCGCATGGCGATCAGTTCGTTGTAACGGGCCAGTTGGGTGAGGGCATACAGCATGGCCAGCAGGAGAGTGATGGGCAGGATGGTCGACAAGAACTCGGGAATCTTGATCCAGTAATAGCTCAGGATGTCACCGAAGCCCATGTTGGCGTCTTGAAAATCTTCCGCCGTGCCGAGCCAGTCGAACGCGATCCAAAAGATCAGAAAGCCCACCAGGCAGTAGCTTAGTGGGATCAATAATTCTTTGGTGAGGTATCTGTCCAGTAATCGCATGATCGTTCGAACCGGATTGGAGCACAAAGCCTTCAATGACTCAAGGCTTCTTGATGGGGAGGCGGATAAATAAACCGATTCATTTCTGACAAGTTGGATGCCTTGACCGCGGTGCTTGTTCCGATGTTTGGTTTGATT
>JAQCFT010000157.1 GCA_027619545.1 Verrucomicrobiota bacterium
TCCATGGTGGCGGAATTGGACAATACACCCATGAACTGCTGAAACGCCTGCATGAGCGACCAGAACTGAGCGTCCTACTGTATTGTCCTCCCAACTTTCAGTGGCTCAAAGAAGCAAATTATCCGGTGCGCCCGGTCCTTTTCCAATTGTCGTCGCCGTATCCTTTGATACGGCGACTCAGGTTCTTGTTGGCACAATACCTGAGTCCGACCCGATTTTTACGAGCAGCCAGTCGCGAAGGCACGAGCATTCTTCATTTCTGCAATATCAATCACTTGAGTTATCCCTTTTGGGCTGGAAAATTTGAGAATGCAGGATTTCGCACCGTATGCACGGCCCATGATGTAAAGCGAGGCAAAGCCATCTTGTGTCGCTCGTTCGAAACGGGACAATTGAAGTCATTTTATAGGGACTGCCAACTCATTTTTATTCACAGCAAATCCCAAGCGAAAACCCTGAAACAATTCGCCAACGTTCCGGAAAGGGTGATTCGCAACGTACCTCTGGGCCCCTTCCGGTTCGGTCTGGAAGACAGTGGATCACTTCCATCAGCCTACGACGGCACAAAAAGCACCGGGCTGTTTTTTGGAAACATACGAGATGAAAAGAATCTGGACGGATTGTTGGAAGCGCTTGCCCTCGCTCATCCGGACACACGCCTGGTGGTCGCAGGCAGACCGGCGGGAGCAGGTCACCGCCCCATTGAATATTACCAACAACTAGCTGAAAAACTGAACATCAGTCACCGCATCGAATGGCACATACGCTTTGTGCCGGACGGTGAGGTGGCTGGCTTTTTCCGATCATGCGACTGGGTGGCCTTGCCCTATCTGCCTGAGTTCAGTTCGCAAAGTGCGGTTTTCAATTCCGCCACCCATTATCACAAACCCATCCTGGCGACTCCTGCGCCCTCATTTGACGAGTTGATGCACGAGTATCATATTGGTGCTTTGACAAAGGGTTTTTCTCCATCGCATATCGCTGAGGGCATGAATCGAATCGGCGAACAATGTAAAAATTCAGATCAATTCGGATTTGGAGCCTACTTGAAAGAACATACATGGGAAAGAAACGCTGAACTCACGACAAAGGCATACCTCGATCTACCGGGAATTCGTTAGTACCATGAAAGTTGCCGTCATCACCCCCATCCCTACGCCTTATCGAGACGCATTCTGGAATCATTTTTGCCAGCAGCCCGATCTCTCTCTTCACGTCATCTATTGCGCAAAAGGCAAGGCTGATCGCCCATGGAAAAGTGATTGGACCAAGCATTATACTTATTGCTTCCCGAAAGGTTTCAATCTCCTTTCATGGAAATCCAAGGATTCATCACTGTTTTTCAACCCGGGTACATTGACGCATCTGAATCAATCAAAACCCGACGTGATTTTGGTGAATGGCTACAATCATCTCACCATGTGGATGACCATGATATGGGCTTTCATCAGGAAAACCCCCTTTCTGCTCATGTCGGAGACCAGAGGGCTACGTCCGGGCAGGAAAAAGGATCCCTTACTCAAGGCTCTCCTTCTCAAATGGCTCGCAAAGCACTCATCAGGAGCTTTACCGACGGGCCAACAGGCTGAAAGCTATTTGTTGGATCACGGATGGAACAAAGCATCACTGTTTCGCTTTCCAAATGTACCGGACATTGTTTTTTTGATTTCGAAGGTGAATGAATTGAAACACCAAACCATGGAATTGCGGAGTAAGTGGAATATCAAAGAAGAGAAATTAATTTTATGCGTAGGCCGTCTGATCAGGAAAAAGCATGTGAACACAATCATTCAGGCTTTTTCGGAAATGGAGGTGCCCTTTCCTGTCAAACTGATCGTTGCGGGCGATGGAGATCAACAACAATCATTGAAGGAGCAATGCCAACGACTTGGAATAACGGATCGGGTCAGGTTTGTTGGTTTCCTTGAACCGGAAGAGATCCTGGAATGGTTGGCTCTATCCGATCTGTTTGCCCTGGCTTCCAATGAAACATGGGGAGTGGCTCCTATTGAAGCCGCCGCCGCAGGAGCACCCTTGCTGCTTTCCTGCGAGATCGGATCAGCCAATGAGCTGGCAGACATCTATCCCCAAACAAAGGTCATTGCAAGCAGGGATGCTAAAACCTGGAGTCAAGCTATCAAGGATTGCTTAATCAATCATGTTAAAAAGCATCCTAAAACTGCCGATAATGGCAGGATGTGTCATTGGCATTTTGATTCGTTGTCTCAAGGACTTTACAGGCACCTGAAACCGTTGATCGAGGTGTCATCATCGTGTTGACTCGAGTATTTTAAGATTTGAAACAGACAAATAAAATTTGGTATCTGCTGGCAAGCTTCATCGTCATTGCGCCACTTTCCACGAGTTCCGATGCTTCAACGGCGATGAAAATGGCACGAGCGGGCATTTCGCTTCTGGGATTCATTTTTTGTTATCAGACCAATCTGATTCAGCGGCTGAATCCCATAGCTAAATCCCTGTGGTCGTTCGCACTCCTTTTTGCGATATCGGCGCTTTGGAGTGATAATATCGCCTGGGGATTGTTTAACAAAAGCCTGTTTTTACTAACGGCTACTCTGGGATTTGGTTCGGTCTATTCAGTCACATCAACGGAAGATTTGCTGAAGAGACTGCGTCTTCTGGGTTTTGTTGCGGCATTTTCATCTCTCGGGCTTTTGTATATGGTGGCAACAGCCCCGGCTGAAGAACTGGGTGAGAAACGGCTCACAAGTGGCGGGTCTAAAGCAAACATCATCGGAGCATCTGCGGCTCCTCTCTTTTTGTTGTGCTTGTTCTTGCTTTTGCGTCCTCAAAAAGCGTTACACAGAGGCATCCATTTCTCAACTGCGATTGTCCTGCTGAGCATTATCATGGCCACAGGCAGCAGAGGGTCGTTCATGATGGTCGCTCTGGGTTCCATTTTTATCATGCGTCCTGTCCTGAAGAAAAACATGTTCATGGCGACCTTCATCATTCTGATTCCAGTTGTTGTCTATTATCTATTCACGGAGACTTTATCGGGCTCTCAAGCCCCAACAACGAGCGGGTTTGAACGCATCACTTCGACAGAGGATGGAACTCGATCCGCAGACACTCGAGCCCCGGTTTGGGATTGGGCCATGAAACGATTCAAGACATCCCCTGTTATTGGAGTGGGCTGGATGCACTTTGGAAACAATTCAGCAAATGTGCATAGTGTTTATATTCTCATTCTGGCAGAGTGTGGTTTGATAGGAGCCTTGCTCTTCTTCCTTGTCCTGATCAAACTTCCCAGCACTTTTTTGAGTCATTTGCAGATAACCGAACATCACAGCGCTTCCTACGACCTGACCTTTTTTGCTGGGGGAGTGTTGGCGGCTCATCTGCTTCATGGAATGGTTGAGTCTTCAACCTTGTTTGGTTCTACGGTCAACTGCCTCTTTTTCGGGCTTGGAATAGGCATTCTTGATCGAGTTCTGGAACTTGATTCCTCACAGCCGGTTCTCGAAAAAGAACAAGAAAACCTGCACCCCTGGGCCTTCCAAAGGCAATTACACAATCGTTCTTCCCACACAAACGCTTCCACATGAGAGTGCTTCACATCATCCACAGCGTTGACTTAAAGTCGGGGGGGCCTAGTCACGCCTTGTTTTCATTGGTCAAATCCCAGGTGAAACTTGGTCTGGAACCTCATATATTTTGCACCGATCGTCAGGCCAGCGCGCACTGGGAACCAAGAGATTCTTTTTTAAATCAGGTTCAGTCCCTTTTGCCGGATGAAATAGGATCCTTGACCATGCTTCCAGCCATTGGCAAAAAGCGTCCATGGCTCCGTTATGGATTCTCTTTTCAATGCAACAGTTCCTTGCGTTCCTTTATGGAAGCACCCGCGACCCGACCTGCTTTTGTGCATATTCATGGGCTTTTCAGCCAGATCACTTCGGTTGCTGCTAGGCTGAGTCTTGAAAACAACATCCCACATGCCATTCGACTGACCGGGGCCCTGGATGATGTTCCACTATCTTTGGGGAACAGTTTCCTGAAGAAGTGTCATGTCCGCCTTAGCACCGTGCCTGCATTAAAACGAGCCTCGTTCGTACACACAACTTCCGAATCGGAAGCGGAGACGGCTTCAAAATATGTGCCCAGAAATCAGGTCAGGATCATTCCACTGGGGATCGAAATCCCAACCATCGATATCAGCGAAGCAACGAGTGCTTTTCAGGAATCCTTTCCACAGTTGAAGAACAAACCCTTTCTGTTGTGCTTGTCCCGCATTCATCCCAAAAAAAACTTGGAACTCACCATCAAGGCTTTCCACTGTTTTGCGGAGTCCCATCCGGACACGCACTTGGTCATTGCGGGTGAACACAACAGCTATCAGGAAAAACTGGCCCGATTAGCCAGGGATCTTGGTGTTGAGGAAAAGGTGCATTTTGTGGGTTTTCTAAAACAATCACTCAAATCGGGCGCCCTTTTTTCCGCATCGTGTTTCCTGCAGACTTCGTTTCATGAAAATTTCGGGATTTCCATTTTGGAATCCATGGCCCATGGGCTGAAAGCCGTGGCCACACCGGGTGTGGCATCTGCCAAGTATTTGAAACCTGCAGACGCGGGAATGATCTCTGAGGAAAAACCTGAAGCCCTGGCTGAAGCCGTACACCAGGTGATGGCCCGAGGCGATTCCTCACGCAATGAATCGGTGCAATCATGGGTTCAGAAGAATATGTCCTGGGATTCCATCGCAAAAATTCTTGAAGGCGTCTACAGCGAATATAGCAATGCCAGTTAGACAAGAGCCCTTCACAAGCTCCATCCCCACTAATTCTTAGCATGGATATCACGGTCATCATCGCCGCCAAAAACGAGGAAGAAAACCTTCCAGAATGTCTGGATAGTGTGCGCTGGGC
This sequence comes from Verrucomicrobiota bacterium, assembly GCA_027619545.1. GTDB lineage: Bacteria > Verrucomicrobiota > Verrucomicrobiia > Limisphaerales > AAA164-E04 > AAA164-E04. Next base: position 4,890 of record JAQCFT010000157.1, read on the forward strand.
AAAACAGGTGTTGGTAGTTGATTCCGGAAGTACGGACGGAACCGAACGCATCACAAGGGAATACGGTGCCGAATACCATTTATTCCAATATGATGGCAAGTGGCCCAAAAAACGGAATTGGGCACTCACTTCAGGTCTCGTGACTCAACCCTGGGTGTTGATATTGGATGCGGATGAACGTGTTTCGGACGCCTTAAAATCAGCCATGGAACTCGCCATCACCCGCAAGGACATCGACGGCTATTATCTGAAATGGAAATTCATGTTTCTCGGGAAGTGGATGAAACATTCCTGGAGTCATGGATGGATGCTGCGCCTATTCCGTCATGGCAAGGGGGAGTATGAAAATCTGAACATGACCAACGAAGGCGGCTGGGATGCCGAAGTTCACGAGAATGTGGTGGTGGAGGGACCTTGTGCCAGGTTGGACCCGCTGCTCGATCATGATTCAAACAGCAGTCTTACCTACTGGATCAAGAAGCAAAACGAGTTTTCCACCTGGAATGCCGAACGAAGACGTCAGCAATTGCGCCAGCCCGTCCCATCACTAGGTCATCTATTCTCCGGAGATCCGGTGAAGATTCGCAAATGGATGAAAAGCATTTTCATCAGACTACCCGGCAAACCCTTATTGATGTTTCTTTGGCTCTACGTGATCAAAATGGGATTTATGGACGGACAGGCGGGGTTTTATTTCTGTTGCCTGCGAGCCAGCCACGAACTGAACATATGTGCCAAGTTGTTTGAAATGAGAAACGAGCATTGATGGAACCCGTAAGAGAGAACAAGTGAATCGTTATTTCCATACTCTAAAAAGATTGAAGTGGGAACAGATTCTTTACCGGCTCAAATACAGGTTCCAACGCTGGACCAAACCTAAATCGCACGTTTCCGGCAAGATCAAACCACCTCCCCCCGGAACCTTTCAGGCGCTTCAAGCATACCAGGACTCGCTCGAGTGCGCTTTTGATGCTTCCAAACTGAAGCAAGGATGGTTCGAATTCATTCAAATTACAGAATCAACAAGTTTTCCACCTCGATGGGATTTCCCGTCGAAATACAAGCTATGGAGATATCAACTTCATTATTTCGACTGGATATGGACTCTGGATTTTGAGGCGGCAAGGTGTTGTGTTCAGGATTGGATCCAACACTACCATTACAAATCCACCCGGGATGGATGGGAAGCCTACCCGACATCGTTGCGGCTTATCAATTGGAGCATGTTCTTTTTCGTGAAACACGCAGACCAGGTGCATCAGATGCCGTCATTTCAATCCGAACTATTGACCAGCATTCAAGTCCAGACAAACTGGCTCGAAACACGTTTGGAATATCATTTGATGGCAAACCATCTGTTTGAGAATGCGGCTGCATTGACACTGCTTGGCTGCCTGCTCGATGGCGACGATCCAGAACGATGGCAAACCGGAGGACTCAAACTACTGTTGCGTGAAATCAGGGAACAGGTACTTCCCGATGGCGGACATTACGAACGCTCTCCCATGTACCACCTGAGAATCCTGCACATCCTGAAGTATATCGAATTAGCTCACGAAGGGATACCTGTTCCAATGATCGTCACTCAATCTGTCTCATCGACCAATGATGCATTCGGACTGATGTGCCATCCCGACCATAACATCGCCTTGTTCAACGATGCCGCTTTCGGCGTCTATCCCCTGCCCTTGGTCGACGAATCATTGAATGAACAATGTAACGGTGGTTGGCAATTGAAGCACTCCGGTTATTACGGATACAAGAATTGCCAGGGGGATTATGTCATTGTCGATGCAGGCGAGCTGGGGCCGGGTTATAATCCCGGCCATGCCCATGCGGATATTTTTTCCTACGAACTCAGCTACGGTCATGAGCGACTCATCGTGGATTCAGGAAATTTTGATTATGAACCTGGCAGCATGCGCTCTTACTGCCGGTCTACGAAGGCGCATAACACCGTAGAAATTGACGATCAGGATCAGTGCCACCTATGGGGAACGTTTCGCGTTGCCGAAAGCGCATCGCCGCAGGATGTGAAGTTTCAAAAGTCGGACAACGGATTTGAACTCAGTGCCTGGCATGACGGCTACCAACGCTTCAAAGCCCGTGCCATTCACCAACGGAATATTCAATTTACGGAATCGAACGGTTTGGTCGTAAAGGACTGCATCAGCGGGCGACTGCCAGTCAAAGCGGTATCACGCATTCACTTTCATCCAGACTGCAAAATCAAATGGCTGACGGACAACTCCATTGAGATTTCAAAAGGAGCGGTCGCCTGCCAGATTCATTGGAAAACCAAAGCGAGGGCGTCGTTGGCAGATAGTTATTATTGTCCGCGATTTAATGAATCGTTCCGCAATCAATGCCTCGCGTTGGAAAATTCCGGAAAGGCGATCAACATTGACTACACCATCGGGCCAAGGATGAAGCGGTGAATATTCTTTTCCTAGCTCACTACTATCCCCCTGAAGGAAACGCACCCGCGACTCGCACTTTCGAGCATACCCGTCGTTGGGCGGCTCAAGGGCATCAGGTCACCGTATTGACCTGCGCCCCCAATGTCCCACATGGAAACATCTATGAAGGTTATCGGAATGCCCTGTACCAGTGGGAAACCATTTCAAAGGTCAAAGTTTTGCGGGTCTGGACCTATCTGGCGGCCAACAAGGGAACCGGCAGGCGGTCATTCAACTACCTTTCCTATTGTATTTCAGCATTCTTGGCCGGCCTTTTATTACCGAAACCCGACGTGATCATTGCAACCACACCTCAGTTTTTCTGCGCCTGTGCCGGGGCGATGCTTTCCAAGGCAAGGAACATTCCCTTCTTGCTAGAGGTCAGGGACATCTGGCCGGATTCCATCATTGCGGTCAATGCGATCCGAAACAAAAGCATTTTAAAACTGATGTTTTGGATGGAACAACGGCTCTACCGATCAGCAGCCCACCTTGTAACGGTGGGCAGGGGTTACTTTGATGTGCTCAGAAGCAAAGGTGTGGCGGCGGACAGAATGAGCGTCATTCCGAACGGAGCAAACTTGGAACAGTTCCAGGTACCTGAAACAAAAATTCACTCAATGCCCTACAAATGTTCGTTCATTGGCACGATCGGGATGGCAGCCAAGCTGGACGTCGTCATTGAGGCCGCCCAACGTCTCGATGAAATGGGGGAAAGGGATATCCAATTTGAACTGGTGGGCGATGGGGCTGACCTTGAGCGACTCAGGCAAAAGGCGAAAGAAGCGGGCGTGACCAGAATCTCGTTCACCGGTTTGGTCACCAAGCAGGAAGTATTGAGCCATTTGAACCGCACGAATGTTTGCCTCGTTCATCTGAAGCGGTCGGATTTGTTCAAAACCGTGCTCCCTTCAAAAATGTTCGAAGCCATGGCTTCCGGAACACCCATTCTCCTGGGTGTGCAAGGTGTCTCCGCGGACTTGATACAATCCGTGGGATGCGGGCTGACATTTCACCCAGAAGATCCGGTTGATCTCTGCGACAAGTTGATCCAGCTGAAAAACGACCCCCAGTCCACCCAAAACATGGGAAAAGCTGGGCGGGCTCATGTCGAACGTTTCTATGACAGGGATCAACTTGCTCAAGACTATCTGGAACTGATATCTGATCTGATGATTCGAAATTGATAGTGATCCATTCTCATTTCCACACAGATCCGTCCCCGAACCAATAAAGCTTAATGAGATTTAGCTCCTTCATCCTGTTCGTCGAAGCTATGGTGTTGTGCCTGTTTCTGACACCTTTGGTCAGAGCCATCGGTATTCGATTCGGGGTCATTGACCAACCGGACCAGTATCGCAAACTCCACAAGAAACCTGTGGCACGGTGTGGAGGCATCAGCGTATTCCTCAGTTTTCTCATTCCCATTTGCCTGTTTATCTTTTTCGTTCAAAAAGACAGCATCCTCAATCCAGATGACTACTATCGTGTATGGATCATCGTCATCGGGGGGGCCACTTCTGTGTTGATGGGATTGGCGGACGACATCTGGGATTTACGCGCACGATGGAAACTTGTTTTTCAGTTCCTGATCGCCACCATCGCGTACTCGGGGGATTTGAGGATTGATAGTTTGTCAAATCCATTTGGAGGCACAATCTTCCTCGGGCCCTTCGGTTTTCCTGTCACGGTTTTCTGGTTCATGCTCTGTATGAATGCGATCAACCTCTTCGACGGTCTGGATGGCCTTGCTGCAGGGATTTCATTGTTCGTGAGTCTGACTCTGCTGGCTGTCAGCATGATTTTGAGGAATGATATTGGAATATTCGTCAGTTTATGCCTCTCAGGGGCTGTTTTGGGATTCCTTGTTTTCAATTTCAATCCGGCTTCAATTTTCCTGGGCGACTCGGGAAGCATGTTTCTGGGTTTTTCCATTGCAGCACTTAGTGTGATTTCAAGCGCCAAAACAGAAACAGTCACAGCCTTGTTCGTCCCGGCCATAACTCTGTTACTTCCTTTCTTTGACCTGGCAAGCGCTGCCCTGCGACGCTGGTCCAAATACCTCCCCATCACAATGCCGGATGGAAAGCACCTTCACCACCGAATCATGTCATATGGATTCAGTGCGCGCAGAACGGTGGTCATTCTATACGGTGCCTGTATCCTACTCTGTGCTGGAGCCATTTTGTTACTGATATCATCACGCAGTACCACAAACTCCCTTATCCTGATAGGCATCGCTCTGATGTTTATCTTTGGGAATCAGGTTTTCAAAGTATTCGATGTCACTGAGGTCAAAGAAAGGATTTCACACGATCACAAACTGCACAGTTGGAGCAAACAAATGGCCATCAAGACAGCAACCGCCACCACAAGCGCAAGGATGCAAAAAGATTTTGACGCCGCTTGGGACCACATTTCCACACTTTTTCCGGAATTTGAACTAAACCAAGTTTCCATTATTGACCAGAAGGCCCCCCCCATAGTCATTAAAGCTTGGAAGTCGGAGGAAATATCTCACAAGATTCATCAAAACGGAAAATCGAACCCTTCATGGTCGGTCAAATTTCCAGTGAAAACCAAGGATCCGAATCTTAAGTATGTCATGAAAGTCGCCGGTAGTGGCTCCATCCTGAGGATGAAAGCAGCCTTGTCGTTGTTGGAAACTCTCAAATCGAGCTTGGATGACCTGAAATAGAACTATCTGTAACGCCTGTTATAACAGCTACTTTTGACAGCCCTACCCGCATTCAAATCAAACCGTTTGCCTCCCCAGGGAAACCATGAAGCATTTCCGACTGTTCTCACAAATCTGAATCGACTGCGGGTATTAGCGCTTCTACTGATTTCCTGCATCATCAGAAATCCTTTAGTCTGGAGTCAGGAGCAAAATACAGAAGGTAATATCACCCGATTGTCTGCAGGCACGAGCACTGGGGCAGCCGACGGTGATGCTCTCCATAGAGATATGTTGCCACTGGTCATGACTGCGTCCACCGGCAGCGGTTTGGATGTAGGCCAACAGCCTTACCAAGTCGGAGTTATTTCGGTACGCCCATCGTATATACAAATTCTTTCTAAACAACTCTCTCCTTTATATCTCCGCCCATCCGATATGATCGGAGCCACGTTTAATCCTACAAAAGCCTTCCGGTATGGTCCGGCTGCCTTGTCACAACCATTGACGGTTGATCCGGATGACATGGAAATCAGCACTTTGACATTGTTTACGTTCAGAGGATTTAATTTCAACAAACCTAGTATCGAGATTGGACTTGATTACGACACCAACAGTAACAATACATTGGGCCAAAACTCCGCCTCAAGCGTTGCCCAGCTGTCAACAATCCGAATCCCTTTTACTTACGGGACAGTTCCTGGAGATTCAGCTTTCCTCATGCGACTGGATTACAAGCCAACCTACCGATTGCTGTTGTCTGGACCTGGTGGCAATGAAATAAACCATGACTTGATCTTTCAAGCTGGAAAAGATTTGGGGCGTTTTGCGTTTTCTTTAAACAACCAAGGCACACTTTCATCCATTCCAATTCGTGAGCTTGCCGGTCGCAACCGTGTTTTTTCCAACCGGACAAATTTGAGATCAGCTTATGATATGACA
>JAQCFT010000158.1 GCA_027619545.1 Verrucomicrobiota bacterium
TCTTCTCAAAAAAGTCCGATCCCTGTGTGTGCATGCGCACAGCTGGATACCCTTCTGCACAAATCAGCACCTTGGTGAGTTCCGGGGATGGTTTGGTTTCGGCATGCTTTGTCACTGCGGCGTTAAGTTTGTTCCACTGAGGATCGGAATGCTTCCACCAGTGCATCAATGCATGTTGTTCCTTTTCAGAAAGGTCATAGCGCCGATCACCCGAACCGGCCAACTTCGCAAAGATTGTCGCAATCTCGGCAGGCAAGGTCTCATCGTCAAATCCAGCGCCTTCCACCGTGCTCACCGATAAACGTGGGCGCCCGATGTTGTGTTGGGTGTTCAAGTTGAACTCAAGCAGAATCTTCAGTCTTTCGCTCTCTTGCAATGTGAGCGGTTCAGCAAAATCAAACACCGCCGCATGGTCTTTGCCAAACTGAGGATCCACAGCCCATCCGGTCTTGGGATCCTTGTCCAGTGAGGCGGTGATGGAAAGGTTACCATTGTTTTGTTCAAACGTTGCACGCGGATTCTGCAGTGTTATTTCACGGTCCTGTTTCGAATCTTTTGCAACGACAAACACTCGAATACGGCTTAACCCAATGTTTCCATTCCCCGCCCTGCCCGGCCCGCCTTTGCTCATGCTGTCGTGCGCCAGAGCTTCCAGCCGCAGGGAACGCAACCCGGTTGCTTGTAAGGATGCCTCAAAGGTATAGACATCCGAATCCCCGTTTTTGCCCTCCACCAAATAGGATCCATCTTCCAGTCGATTAAAGGCAGCCCCGGCGTTGGATTGCACAAATGATGGCTCCAACATTTGCCAACCGACAAGTTCAGGCCGAGGAGCGCCACTTTTTAACCAGGCATCAAAATTTCCTGGCAACTCTGTCTCCTCATATGCCTTTCGAGCGGAGACCAGTGGAGCATGTTCGCTGTTGTAAACCTCCAGTGCCTGCTGATACTTACCGGGTTCAAGATCCAATTCCACCTCGCTGCGAACCGTGGTGGTGAACGTGGACAACATTCGATAATAATCTTCCGAAGGAATGGGATCGGTTTTGTGGTCGTGACATCGCGCACACCCCACGGTAAGACCCAGAAATGCTGCGCCCGTGGTGGAAAGCATGTCGTCCATCGCATCGTAACGAACGCGTTCAACTTCGTTGGCAGTGATCTGAGTCGGAAACACCCCGGCCCCCAGAAACCCCGTGGCCATCAGAGCGAGCGGGTTGTCCGGTTCGTATTCATCACCTGCCAACTGCCAGCGAACAAATTGATGAAAAGGCATGTCCGCATTCAGGGCCTTGATCACAAAATCACGGTAATGATAGGCGCTGGGGCGGTCATAATCATGTTCAAACCCGGAACTCTCGGCGAATCGCGCCACATCCAGCCAATGCCTTCCCCAGCGTTCTCCATACCTGGGGCTGTCGAGCAGGGTTTCCACCACTTTTTCCCAAGCGTTTTGGGAAGAGTCCTGCTCAAAGGCGGTCACTTGCTCGGGTGTTGGCGGCATTCCGGTGAGGATGAAAAACGCCCGACGTATCAGCGTTCGCCGGTCTGCTCTTGGATTCGGTGACAGGCCCCGCTCCTGCATCGTGTCGAGAATCCACCGGTCAATTTCGTTCCGGATCCAGCCCTCGCTGCCCGGCACCGCAGGAACTTGAGCATCACTTAAAGGCTGAAACGCCCACCAGGTTTCGAGCTGCCGGGGCTGCAAATGATCTGTCGGATCAGCCAAACAAGTCACGCCTGCGACCAAGCAAGCGACAACCAATACCGCCAGCCTTCGAAACAAACACGGGTGGCTTTGCTTCAAGCAACACTTCATGCGATGATCCTCCCGATAACCTGCCCAAACACATCCGTAAGCCGGAAGTCTCGTCCATGGTGCGGGTAGGTTAGTTTTTCATGATCGATCCCCATTAAATGCAGCATGGTGGCATGCAGATCATGCAGGTGCACTTTCCCTTGAACGGGCTTGTAGCCGAAATCATCCGTCTCACCATAAACACAGCCGCCTCTGACACCGCCTCCCGCTAACAGCGTACAAAAACTTTCCTGCTGATGTTCTCTTCCATGTTTTTCAATGGGACTGGTTCCACTCAGATCCTGGCTCCAGTAAGTTCTCCCAAATTCACCCGAGATCAGCACGAGGGTTTCATCCAACAAACCACGCTGTTTGAGATCGCGAATCAAACCTGCAATGGGTTTATCCGCTTTGGAACAGGAATTCGGCAAAGCATGCAAAATATCCCCGTGATGATCCCAGCCATCCATCGTGACCTGCACACATCGCACACCCGATTCACTGAGGCGGCGAGCCAGCAAACAGGCGCGTCCATTGGTGTCACTGGCTCCTTCGTCGACCCCATACATGGCGAGTGTTGATTTGGATTCTCCCGAAAGATCCACCAGGTCCGGGGTCTCGGTCTGCATGCGAAATGCCAGCTCAAATGAACTGATAATACCTTCCATCTGAGCATCACCACCCACGTGATCCAACAACCGTTGATTGGACCGTTGCAGAAAATCGAGACGCCGGCGTTGAGTGTCCGCAGTGGCATTCGGATCGGTCAGGTTTTCGATGGCCAGTTCCTTCTCGTTTCGCGGCACGCGCAACGGGGTTCCCTGATGCCTGGCGGGAAGAAACCCGGCACCATAGGTTCTGGGATCGCCGGGAGGATGAATCGTCACAAACCCGGGAAGATCGGCGTTCTCAGTGCCGAGTCCATAGCTCATCCAGGATCCCATGGACGGACGGGCTTCGGCGATATGGCCGGTATGAAACTGAAGCGCCGCAGGAAAGTGCGCCTTGTTGTCGGCAACCATCGCGCGCAACATGCAGAAATCATCCGCCACCTCCGCCATATGCGGCAACAGGTCGGATATCATCATTCCGGATTGACCTCTTGGACGAACCGGCTTGATCGGAGCCATCGGCAGGAACTGAGCCACTCCCACACGCAGTTGACCGTCGTCTCCTACCGGAGAATCGATAGCCGTCCCGTGCTTGCGGGTGATGTATTCCTTGGGAGCAAACAAATCCCCCTGCGAAGGACCGCCCGCGAGAAACACGAAAATCACGCGCCTGGCTCTTGCTGGCAGGTGAAGACCACTCTGTCCGATCGACCCGACCGAAGCCGCTCGCGCCCCCAGCATCCCATTCAAAGCAAGTCCTCCGAAACCACAGGCCGCCGATTGCAGAAACTGCCGACGGTTGGTCCGCAAACCGTGACCATCACCATGACCGAACATCTGATTCAAAATCTTCATAAACGCATCAAAAATTCATTTGCAGCCAACATTGCCCGACATAGCTCTTCCCAGTCGGAGCTTTCACCCTTTCCCAAGAACCATTCGGCTTCCTTTGTTTCCTCGGAGGTGATCGGGCGATTCAACAAAACCAGATATAAATATGACAAACGACCCCTCATCGTCCCTGGTTCCCCAAGCATCCGTTCGGCGAGAGCTTTGGCGTGTTGCTTGACAACCAGGCTGTTCATCAAAAACAAAGCCTGGGTGGGAACGGTGGTGACCGTCCGTTGACCTGTGAATTGAGACGGTTGGGGAAAATCAAAAACATTTCGCAACGCAGCCGGTCCGGGTTGTCCGGTATGTCGGATCACGGGAAGATAGATGGTGCGTTCGTGTTGCTGTTCCGGACGCCATTTTGAAAAACGAAAGCTTGGTGGATTGACATCCGCGGGATTCAGTCCCCCGACGTTTTCCACGAACTCCAGAGGCAAGGCAGGCCCGCCACCGGATGGCTTGAGCATGCCGGAAACATAAATCATCGCATCACGTAAAGCTTCTGCGTCCAGGCGCGTTCGATGCATCCGCCACAGCATTCGATTCTCAGGATCAATCGCTTCTTGTCGCTCGGAACCTTGGCTGGAGAGCCGGTAGGTCCTCGTCAACACCAGACCGCGAATCAACTTTTTGACGGACCAATCCTGCTCTCGCAACTGCAATGCAAGGAAATCCAGCAGCTCCGGATGCGAAGGCTGATCGCCCGGCAAGCCGAAATAATCCACCGACCGGACCAATCCTTCTCCGAAAAGTTTTTGCCAGACTCGATTCACTATCACGCGCGCGGTGAGCGGATTCGACACCACCCAATCTGCCAGTTCCCGTCGACCACTTTGAGAAGCCGGTATGTCAGGAGTGTCACCGGATTGACAAACCTGAAGAAAACCTCGTTCAACCAGGTCACCCAAGGCACGTGGATTGCCCCGTATGGTGATCCGCATATCCGTGGGCGTATCGACATCGTGCACCCCATGTGCTTTGGGAACGTCCGGATAGAAAAATTCCGCGTGTTCGATCAATTGATTGAGACGCCCGATCCGACGCGCCCGTTCGTCGCGCTCCTGCGTCCACTTTTGTTGTTCCGCTTCAGACGGAGTCCCACCTTTAAGCAGATCTTCCAGCTGAGCCCGACGCACCTGGGCCTCTTGCCGTTCCTTGCGCCAGTCGTTCAGTTGGCGTTCATGAGTCCTTGTCTGCAGTTCCCTCTGTGTTTTTTGTTCCTCGGTTTCGGGCAATTCCACCAGATTCACATCACTCCACACACCGCGATTGGTTTTGTAAATGGATGATGTGTTGTGAAAGAACCCGGCCATGGCATAGTAGTCACGCAAGGAAATGGGATCAAATTTGTGCGCATGGCACCGTGCACATTCGAGCGTCATCGCCAGGAACGTCTTACCAACTTTGTTCAGTTGCTGATCCACAATATCCACCCTCAGCTTGGCTTTGTCGGCCTCCACGATCTCCACGTCACCCAACACCAGAAAACCGGTAGCGGTCAGCGCGGCAGCTTGTTCCTCCACACTCTCGGCTTCCAATAGATCACCCGCGATCTGTTCGCGCACAAAGTGATCGAAAGGCTTGTCCTCATTCAAAGCATCGATGACATAATCACGGTAACGCCATGCATGCTGGGCAAAGACGTTGTTGGAGGTACCGATCTGATCAGCATATCCCACCAGATCCAGCCAATGCCGAGCCCAACGTTCCCCGAAAGCCCGTGAAGCAAGCAACCGATCCACGACGGCTTCCCTGGCTTCGGGCGTGTTTTGGTTCACGAACGATTCGATCGCTTCCACTGATGGAGGCAGTCCCGTCAAATCAAAATGAACACGACGCAACCATGTATAAGGATCCGCATCGGCTACCGGCGACAAGTCGGCTTCTTCCATACCTGCCAACAGGTAAGAGTCCACTTCATTCTGCGGCCATGCTTTATTGTGAACAGGTGGAACCTTGGAAGCACGAAGCGGTTGAAAAGCCCAATGATCACTGCCTGACAAGGAAATGGAACCAGGATTTGCTGTTTCAGCTCCAATTGAAACCGACAAACCACAGATCCATATGGAAAGGGCAACCAACAGCCCTCCAATAAAATGAGATACACCTGGACTTCGATAGAGAAGCCTTCGACGATCGGCCGGTCTGGATTTTTGTTCCTTCATGACGGATACGACACCCGGAGGGTCGAGAGTTCTTGGGTAATGTGGGAAAGATATTATGAGGAAACATTGATGAAGTGAAGGGAATTCCGCGCAATTCGACCCGGGCAGTTGCGTGGCCGCCTGTCCCGCGACTGCGTGGATACCTGGCGCGCCCCTCTTGGCATTCAAACCACCTGCACCTCACATTTTTGGGAAGTCTGCGATCTCCAATGGTTTTAATTCCACACAATCACACACGATAGGGATGGGCGTTCCCCTACGTCAGGATTGCCATTCGTAAGGTTGTTGAAAACAGGTAAGCCACAAGGTGCGGACCGGGACGGTCCGGTCTACCAGGACTCGCTCCGAGGTAGCGCGTACCGTTTACTCTGCTTAAGGATCAAAGTCGTTCAGCCTCTTGAAGGGCTGCTTCGAGGTAATCTGCCAGATGCATCACCCTTACCTCAACGTATCCCTGTTGTTTAAGACCGGATTCGATCTGCAGGATGCACCCCGGATTGGTGGTGACGACGATGTGAGCTTCCGTTTTTCGGATGTGGGATACTTTTCTGCGTTGCAAACGACCCGCCATGTCCGGTTCTGTCAGGTTGTAACTCCCGGCGCTGCCGCAACAGATTTCCGATTCCGGCAACTCAACATAGTATTCTCCCGCAACAGCTTTAACCAAATCCCTCGGTTGTCGAGTGATCCCCTGGGCATGAGCAAGATGGCAGGCGTCATGGAAGGTTGTCGGGCGTCCAAACAGGCTTGCCGGTGAGGTTGTTTTTTCACCGCAAGCCAAGCGGCGCCCTTTTTCCAGCAATGCATCCAAAGCTTTCCAGCCTACTTCATCCATCCATTCGGACAAATCCCGGACCTTCCCAACAAATTGTTCGGCGGCGTCCCTCTCCCGGAAATCACCTTCAAGGAGATGGTGGTATTCTTTCAGGGTCGAACCGCATCCCGCCGCGTTGATCAAAATGGTATCGCAATCGGCCCGGTCAAATGCTTGCAGATTCACCCGTGCAACACCTCTCGCCATGTCCAATTGCCCGCTGTGCGCATAAAGCGCACCGCAACATACCTGGTCCCGGGGAATGACCACGTCATAACCCAAACGATTCAGCAAACGAATGGTCGATTGATGCGTCCCACCGAATAAAACCGGCATCACACACCCACTCACCATCCCGATGCGCCCTTTGCTTGGCAGGTTTTCGGCAGGTGAGCATTCAGGCAGTTTTCGCAGTTCCAAGGAATCCGGCGCAAGATTCAATGCTTCCCTCAGGAACTGCGGAAGCAGGTGGCCGATGTCCATTCGTTTCGCCCAAACGGCGGGAATGAGAGCCAGACGAAAACGATTGGGATAAGGAAACACTTTTTCAATCATCACACGCCGTAACAATCGTTGAAACCAGGGACGTCGCATGGTGTGTTCCATGTGGTCGCGCGTGTGTTCCAACAATGCACCATATTGCACCCCGCTTGGGCAGGCGGTTTCGCAGGCACGACAACCGAGACATCGATCAATATGCTCTGCCGGAGAAACGGTGGCATCAAGGGACAAACGACCCTGTTGAATCGAGCGCATCAGATAAATGCGCCCACGCGGGGAATCGTTTTCGTTGCCGGTTTCCAGATAGGTCGGACAGGACGCCAGACACAGCCCGCAATGAACACAGGCCAAAGCCTTCTTTTCATCCAGGAACGATTCGATCTGTTCGATGGCGGCTGGCATGGTCTATTCAGGGTAGTGGTGGCAGAATGCCATTCGGGTCAAATGTCCGTTTCATCCGTTCTTCCAGAACGGTGACCCGATTTTTCGCGACGTTTTGGCGGGAACCACAATAATAAGCGCTCCCCTGTCCCATGCGTACAAGAAAGGCATGCTCGGGAGGCATCCCCGCGATCCATTCCGGCAATCGGCTGGGAAGCATGGATTCCCGGGTGGCTTCCAGCCAGGACCGACCGGCCCAAAACGTTTGTTCGTGATCCAACGCCGAAGGAAGCATCGCATCGGGGCGTCTCTCATAGCTGTAATCTTCCCGCCAAGGACGCCCGGATTGCACGAGATCACCGCACCATTGATCAACCGCTTCCCGCTTGCCGGCATATCCAATGATCAGCTTTCCAAATCGTCCCTCCTCACTATCCCCCGCAGGCTCTTCTCTGAAAAAGTCAAACACCGCCGGAATCACTTCCTGATGGAGTGTGCGCAGTCCGGTCAAACAATCCCTCAAGGCCTCAAGGCTGCTCACCTCCAGGCTGAACATGCGTTCTTTTTCCGGAAGCGGAACAAGTTTGAATGTCATTGATGTGACCACCCCAAGGCTTCCTCCGGCTCCGATGAACAGTTTGCAGAGATCAAACCCGGCAACATTCTTGACGACCTGGCCGCCTGATTTGATGATTTGCCCGTCGGCGCGCACAGCTTCCAACCCAATGACATAATCCCGAAGAACACCATTACCATTGCGACGGGGTCCGGAAGGATTTTGGTTGATTAAATGCCCAAGAGTCCAATGGTCGACATTCGGAGGATCCAAGGGAAGCCACTGACCATTTCGCACCAGCAAGGCCTGCAGGTCGCTGAGACTCAGTCCTGCTTCGACAGTCACGGTCATGTCTTCCGGAGAATAGGAACGAACCTGATTCAACGCGCCCAGATCAAGCGAACCGACTGGCTCCCCAGAGGCGTTTGCCTTTGCCAAGTGATCCGAAAGTTCCTGAATGTTCCCGGGCGACATGCTCATGAGTTATTACAAGTATTTCAGCAATATGAACCCACCGATCAAGAAGATCATAAATGCCCAGGCACAAAGGTTGAAATATTTTTCGATGAAAGCCTTGATGGATGGTCCAAAAAAGAAAAGCAAGGTAGCCACTGCAAAGAAACGCAAAGAACGCCCTACAACCGATGCCAGCATGAAGCTTGTAAAAGAAAACTCAAACGCACCGGACGCGATGGTGAACACTTTGTAAGGGATCGGGGTCACAGCAGCCAGGAGGTTCCCCCAAAATCCATAGGTATCATACCATGTTTTGATTTTCTCCATCACCGCTTCGCCATGATAGGCCTTCACGATGGGTTCCCCGATCATCTCAAATCCATAAAGACCGATCCCATATCCGGCAATCCCCCCCAGCAACGATCCCAAGGTGCAGATGGCCGCGAATCGGTAGGATTTGGTCACTGACCCCACACATAAGGCGATCAGGAGGACGTCCGGTGGAATGGGAAAAAACGACGACTCCGCAAAGGCGATCAGGAACAACGCCCAGGTGCCTTGAGGTTTTTCGGCCCAGGAAATGGTCCAGTCGTAGAGCCATCGCATCCATCGCATGGGGGCGAACCCTGATTTTTCACTTGCTTGTATCTCTGCTTTTTCCATGTGCAAAGGAAGGAGTGGACGTCAATAATTCGACGGCGTCAAGTCTGCCCGCATGGAAGATTAATTTGGCTGCACTTCTCCGCACAAGTGAGTCTCGATTCCTAGCGCCTGCATCATGGCAGCCTTGATCCGGCATCCACGATGAGCCTGCTTCTGGTTCGGCGCATACACGACCTGAATGTGATTGGATTTGTGGCGTGCCATCATCTGGTCGCGTGACACCCCCTGAAGCACGGCATGCATGATGGGCCACTGCGGGGTTGTTTCCTGCCAGCGACGTTCGGTTTCGGCTTCGGGCAACTTGACCACTTCAGCCACCCCCAGGTCGCACTGGAGTTTACCATCCATCACAAACACACGACTCCAAACAATCCAGCCGGGTTTCGAAACACCCTTGACCGTGCCACCTCCCAGACGGAAATACATGGCTGGTTGACGTTCGCTGGACGTTCCTCGATAGCCACCAATGAAGTGTGCGGGAGGCGCCGCGCCACTGATGAGGAACACCCAGACGTAATCATTGATCCCCTTGCCCTTGTAATGAGCCCCCCAGCGCAAATCATGCAAGGTCGTTTCCGGAGCCCAACCCAGTTGATTCCACAGACGATTTGTCACCAGAGCATCAAGCCCGGCACATTCATCGACTTCGTTGAAATGTGGAATGGCGCTTTTCTTGTAGAGTTCACGGCCGGTTTCGGGATCCTTCACAGGAGGACGATCCGTGTTGTTCAACAGCCCCTCCACCAAGTCACTTGCAGGAAGCAGGTCTTTGAGACCTTGTTGATATTGAATACCGATGGTGTCGCAGCCGAAAGTGTCCGCAATCCGAACCGCGGCAATATACATCTTGCACTGCAGCAGAATCTGAGACTCCGTAAGCTCGGTTTCTTCGTTCTGGCCGAGCTGAAACTTCATCCCCTTCTTCTGCAACCAACTGTAAACCGCCTGGGCTTCCTTGTCCGATACCTCTCGCGATGCGGCATACAAAGCGGATTGGCTGAGACGCTCTTTGAAAACTCCGACAGGATTGAGCAGCTCATCGGGAATGATGGCATTGTGCATGCCCATGCAACCCTCGTCGAACACGCCCATAATGGCCTTCTGCCCATGCAGATCATCAGCCGCTTGGCGTCCCAAAGCAGCTTCATCAGCAGGCAACTTGATCAGGTTCAAAGGGCGCACATGGCTTTGATCGTGATCGATGGTTCCCTCTTCAAGCCACTGACGCAATCCGTTCAAGAAAAAACCATCTTTGAAATCTTCACTCCAGAGCGTGCTGTAGGATACACCCATCTTGGTCAGGGAACCGTTCAAATTCAACATGCCTACCAATCCCGGCCAGGTGCCACTCCAGTTGGCAACCGTCAGGATGGGAGCGCGATGTGTGAACAAACCGGGCAGGATGTGCTGACTGTATTGCCAGACGGATTCGGCTACAATCAAGGGAGTGGTCGGATCGATGGAACGAAAGACCTCCAACCCCATCTTCTGGGAATCAATGAAGCCGTGCTTCTTCGTAGCGTCGTAGGCATGGGCTCGCACGACTTTCCACCCTTCTTTACGCAGAGCGCGCGTGAGGGTGTCTTCCATCTTTTTCTGCTCTTTCCAACACTTCTGATTGGCGGAAAGGCGCAGGTCACCATTGGCGATCAAATAAACCGAACGAGATTTGGATGTCTTCTTGCTCATAGATAATGTCCGTAATGCGAGAGAGTGTAGGACATTTTGAACAATAAACCAGATTTATCCGACAGCGGGCAACCAACAGAATAGTCGTGCATTTTCAAAAAAAAGTGTCAGGATCGGATAAGGGCAAAGGATGCCCTTATGACAGGAGGCCCGTATGAATCGCCACTTACTTTTTCAAAATGCATGGGTGTGGATATTTCTTTACCTCACATGGTTCCCCATTTGCTCGAATGCTCAGGAAAGCGAGATTTACAACAATGGGAACATAGCCTCTGTGATCAACAACCCCGACAGCCCAACCGTTTTCAATCTGGAACATCCAACGTTTGTCTCGTATGTAAGCACCTACCACTGGAATTTCGCCAAGGGCGCCACGCCGGGGACCATCGCCCTCCGTTCCGCTGAAGGCATCACCTACGGCCCTTG
>JAQCFT010000159.1 GCA_027619545.1 Verrucomicrobiota bacterium
AACCGGGCCTCAGTGCAGTTCCCCAGGCCCGGTTGGTATTCCATCGAAGCCAGCACCCAGGACGGAGCCGGCAATCTGGTGAGCGAGAAAAGAGAAGCGTCGATTTACGGGCGCCATGGATTCAGTGGTTTTGGCAATTCAACTCTCGATCCCTGGTGGCAGATTCGTGGAGGACGCTTCGCCGACAATCATCCGGAGGGAGCCTGGTTTTCATTGGAAAACAGGCCGGGCCATCTGACCATCCACATCACCGGCGATGAACCCCGCCCCTGGAGACAGTCTCAAGCCAAATTCCCTTACATGGCACGCCTGTTGCCGGCAAATTCCGACTGGTCCCTGCACGGCAAATTCCGACTCGATTCCAACCTGGGCGACGGAACCTGGGCTGGTATCATGATCAGTTCAAAGGAAGAAGGAAGAGACAGTTGGTTCGCAGTGGGGGTTGAAGACGGCAACAGACTGGTGGCCCGAACCGTTTCACGAACCACCCCGACCACCGTTTTGGGGCAGCAAGAACTGACTGTCAACGCCGCCACCGTCCGCATTCGACGTCAAGCCGACACTCTTTATTTCGAAACAGGAGATTCAGGCATCTGGCGCAGCATTGCGTCCACCACCCTGGCGCCGGACACAACCATTGTGGAAGGTGGACCTTTCATGACCACCAGCGAAGCGATCGGAGCCGATGTGAACGTCGATTTTGCGATGCTGGTCGATCCTTCACTGGCCAGCGATCTGGCGTTGTCCATTCGTCCCACGGAAATCATGTATCACCCCTTCCCGCCGTCAGATGTGGAATTCATCGAATTGACCAATACCGGATCGGGCACTGTTGATCTGGCCGGCGGCGAGTTTATCGAAGGCATCCGTTATCAATTTGGAGCAGTGCTGCTTGCTCCGGGCGAAAGCATCGTGATCGCCGGCGATCGAGACGCTTTCCTTTCCTTTTACGGAAATACCGGGATACGTCTTGCAGCCGGATCATTCGAAGGTCGATTGGCCGACGAAGGTGAACGCATCACTTTTGTGGACGCCGATGCCAATGTGGTTTTTTCCGTACGGTATGATGACTCCAACAACTGGCCCAAACGCGCAGACGGACTGGGTAGTTCTCTTCAGGCGGTATCATTGCAGGGAGATGTCGATGACCCGGATCACTGGGAAGCAAGTGCCAAGGTGCATGGCACCCCGGGAACCTATGGAACAGAAACGCGCCCAAGCGTGGTAATCAATGAAATCCTGGCGCACACCGACCCTCCGTTTGTGGATGCCATCGAATTGTTCAATCCGGGAGCCACACCGGTCGACCTCAGTGGCTGGTTCCTGAGCGATGAAGAGGAAGATCTGAAAAAATACCAGATTCCGGCAGGAACGGTGATCGTTCCCAATGGATTTCAAGTCATTTACGAAACAGCATTCCTGACCAATAATCCGCGGGTTCCTTTTGCCTTGAGTTCGGCATTCGGCGAAACCGTTCATTTGACCCAGGCCGATACCAGCGGAAACATCATTGCATTTGTCGATGCAGTTGAATTCCCCGCATCCGAAAACGGGAGATCCATGGGACGCTATCCCGACGGGGCAGATACCATTCGCACACTGAGCCATCAAACATTCGGAACCAATCTGCGAAACACCGACCCTCAGGAGGCGCTTTCGTTATTCCTTCAGGGAGCCGGAGCACCCAACGCGGAACCCTATGCAGGGCCGATCGTAGTGGGACGTGTCATGTATCACCCAACTATTGACAACGATGAGTTCATCGAATTAAGGAACCGCACCAACAGAGACCTCCCGTTGTTCGATATCAGTTTCCCTCAAAACACCTGGCAGATTCGGGGCGGAATTGAATTCGATTTCCCCGTCAATCAACGGATCGCAGCCCAAGGCCGACTGATTGTCACAGAAACCGATCCGGACGCATTTCGTCAGAAATACCAAATCCCGACCGATGTCCCCGTCCTGGGCCCCTACCTGGGCAAACTCGACAACATCGGCGAATCCATCCGACTGCTCTGGCCGGACGAGCCCCTGAGCCCACCCGATCCGGACGCCGGATTTGCCCCATATCTGGTCATGGATGAAGTACAGTACGACAACGAACTCCCCTGGCCCAGAGAAGCGGACGGCCAAGGATTTGGACTACTGCGCATCAAACTGGACGGAGACGGAAGCAACCCGAACAACTGGTCCACCTTCAAGTTGAATGGCGGCCAGGCTGCTGACGGCGATGCGGATGAAATGGACGATGCCTGGGAACTGGCGAACGGACTTGATCCGGCAGATCCCCTGGATGCTTTTCTCGATGCAGACGGCGATGGATTCCTGAACGTTAATGAATTCCTGGCGGCAACGGATCCAAACGATGCGGACAGCATCCTGAAGTTCTCAAGTTTTGAACTGAGGAACAGCGGCGGGCAAATCCTATTTGGGTTTACAGCACAACCGGAAGTGACCTACGTCATTGAATCCACTTCCTCCATCCAGAGCGGCGCTTGGGAGGAAGCAGCACGGACCACTCCAACAAACTCGGAGCAACATCTGGAGATCATTGTGGAGACAACGAATCCCATCCAATCGTTTTACCGGCTGCGAGCCGAGAGATAGAAGTCCATCCGCAGTTGCCACAGATGAACGCAAAGCCTGCTCTACCTCGACAGGCCGCCAGCTTTGACTTGGAGACGCTGCATGCCACGGAGGGCGGGGGGAAAGGTTGAATCAATACTCAGGGCATTTTGGAATGCCCCTGAAGCATCCTCGAAACGTCCCAGAGAAACATAGGCGTTGCCCAGATTGCACCAGGCCTGAATGTAGCCGTCATCCAACTGGGTTGCTTTGAAAAAGTGAGGCACCGCTTCATTGAACTTGCTTTGACGACTGAGAGCCGTGCCCAGGTTGTTATGGGCCACGGCATGATCCGGATTGATCTCCAGCGCCACCCTGAAATGTTCGACGGCTTTGTCGAACGATTTCCGGTTCATCAGAAGGTTTCCAAGATTATTATGGGCCTCACCGTAATCGGGAAAAATCTTAATGGTCTTCTCGTAAGCGGCGATGGCCTCCTCTTTCCTGCCCACCCTTGTCAGAGCGTAGCCCAGATTGAAATAAACCTCTTCATTTTCAGAGTCTATTTTCCTGGCAAATTCAAACTGTTCGATGGCTTTTTCGAAATCACCTTGAGACAAGAGCTCCGTCCCCTCGGTCATCGCTTCCTCAGCCTCGGCGTAATCCATGAGGGAGGGCATCTCGAAATCTTCGACAACAGTCTCAGGCTCGGCATGGCCGTCGGCAAGCCGGGGCTCATCCGAACTGATCGTTTCGGCAGCCTGCCCGAGGGAATCTTGCAAC
Organism: Verrucomicrobiota bacterium; assembly: GCA_027619545.1. GTDB lineage: Bacteria > Verrucomicrobiota > Verrucomicrobiia > Limisphaerales > AAA164-E04 > AAA164-E04. The sequence goes on from JAQCFT010000159.1 coordinate 3,349, forward strand.
ACCGGACTTTCGGCTGATCCTGAAGAAACTCGATTTCCTGGGGATGAACCGGTTTCCCCCCTGGGCGAAGGTCCGCAAGCTGTCATTAATGTGACAGCCACCGCGACGGACAAACCCGGACATGCAGCCTGAAACCGATGGAAAGGAAACTGAATCATTTCACATCGTCTGTGGTATATTTCCCGTCCACCATACGAAGAATGCCTCGCTCGTTTCGATTACGGAGTTCCGCTGGCAGGGCGGCATCCGGAAATCCCTGAAAACAGAGAGGCCTCACAAACCGGGTAATCGAAGCCGTTCCGATCGAGGTAAAGTGACTGTGCGTGGTGGAAGGATAAGGACCTCCATGGTGCATGGACGGACAGACCTCAATTCCCGTGGGAAATCCGTTAAAAATCAAACGCCCCACCTTGCGTTGCAGAATTTGAACGAGCCGGGCATGATTTTGAAGATCTTCTTCAGTTCCATGAATAGTGGCAGTCAGCTGCCCTTCCAAACCTTCGGCAGCCTGTTCCAGTTGTTCGGCGGAATCCCCCTTCAGAAAAACAGAGGAGGGACCGAAGTTTTCCTCCTTCAATTCCGGATGTGCAAACAAGGTGCTGAGATCCGCCTCGAAAATGTGACAAGCAGCCTGCGTTTTGGAGGAATCCGATGCCGTCGTAGAACTTCCCAGGGTTTGAACCCCGGGAATGCTCCTCAGTTTTTCCAGCCCCGCATCAAAAGACCGGCAGATACCCTGATGCAACATCGTTGAAGGCCCGGCGTTGCCGGCTGCTTCCGCCGTTTTTTGAGCCAGTCGATCCAGAGAGTCACCTTTCAACCCGATCAGCATGCCGGGATTCGTGCAGAACTGCCCAACCCCGAGAGTCACCGACTGGACATACTGTTCGGCAATCGCGTCACCCCGTTCCGCCGCCGCTCCGGGCAGGATGAACACAGGGTTCACACTTCCCATCTCGCCATAGAAAGGAATGGGTTCCTTGCGGGCATTGGCCACGTCAAACAAAGCACGCCCTCCGCGCAGTGATCCTGTAAAAGCAACCGCCTGTGTCAACGGATGTTGAACCAAGGCCACACCAAGTTCATGCCCTGCTCCCTGCAACATGGAAAACACACCGGGCGGCAAACCACATTTCTTGACCGCATTCTGAACGGCACGCCCCAACATCTCACACACCCCGGGATGCCCCGGATGCCCCTTTACTACAACCGGACACCCTGCCCCCAAAGCGGAAACCGTGTCGGATCCCACCACGGAAATGGCCAATGGAAAATTACTGGCACCAAATACAACGACCGGTCCAATGGGGGCCAACATACGCCTCACGTCCGGTTTAGGCAGTGGTTGCCGATCCGGAATCGCCTGATCGATGCGGGCATCCACCCAGGAACCTTCGCGAATGACCTGGGCAAAAAGCTTTGCCTGATTCACAGCGCGACCACGCTCACCGGTCAGCCTGGCCATAGGCAACCCCGTTTCCAGGTGCGCCCGTTCCAACAAAGGGTCGCCCAATGCCATGATTTCATCGGCTATGGCCTCCAGAAACTGAGCGCGTTCTTCAGGCGATTTGCTGCGAAATGGATCGAAAGCCTCCTGGGCCAAACGCAGAGCCATCCCGGCTTCCGCAACTGTCGCCTCATGAAAAGCGGGCTCCAAAGCCACTTGCGTGGACGGGTTAGAAGCCTGAAACGTTTCCTGTCCAACCGCTCCCAATGTATCCCCAATCAAATGTTTACCTGTTAATTGCATGTTGAGGCAGACCTTAGCACAAAGGTCCGGAACTGAAAAATGATAAATCAAAACCCCCGATACAAATCTCTCACCCTCCTCCAAACAATCAAATCTCCGGGCAAACATGCCAAAACAATCACAAAACCAGCACATTGGCGTTGCCTTGCTCGACATCATCGGTATCGTCTTCCGGATAACGATCAGGAATCGTTGAAAGCTTATTGAATCAATCTATGGCATCGGAAGCATCAAACGAATCGAACGACTCATTGGACTTTATCCGCGAGATCGTCCAGGGCGACCTCGCCTCGGGCAAGCACAACCATATCATCACCCGGTTCCCACCGGAACCCAACGGCTACCTGCACATAGGACACGCCAAGTCCATCTGCCTGAACTTCGGCGTTGCGCAGGAAAATCAGGGCACCTGCCACCTGCGATTCGACGATACCAACCCAACCCGCGAAGACACCGAATATGTGGACTCCATCAAGGAAGACGTCCGCTGGCTGGGATTCGATTGGAAGGAGAATCAGTTTTTTGCATCCGATTACTTTGAAAAACTCTACGCCTTTGCTCAGGACCTGATCAGAGCCGGCAAAGCCTTCGTCTGCGATCTTTCGGCCGAAGATTTCATGCGTACACGTGGAACACCCACCCGTGCCGGTGAAGAAAGCCCCAATCGCGATCGGTCCGTGGAAGAAAATCTCGACCTCTTCGCACGCATGCGCGCCGGAGAATTCGAAGATGGCAGCAAAACCTTGCGTGCCAAAATCGACATGGCGTCCCCCAACATACACATGCGAGACCCGGCCCTGTATCGGATCCGGCGCGTGCACCACCACCGCACCGGAGACGCCTGGCCAATCTACCCAATGTATGACTTCGCCCACTGCCTGAGCGACGCCATCGAAGGCATCACCCACTCGCTCTGCACACTGGAATTTGAGGTGCATCGTCCGCTCTACGACTGGATCCTGGAAAACGTCAACCTTCCACGCCCGCTACCAAGGCAGATCGAATTTGCCCGACTGAATCTCGGTTATACCGTAATGAGCAAACGCAAACTGCTACAGCTCGTGCAAGAAAAGAACGTTTCCGGATGGGATGATCCCCGCATGCCCACCATCTCGGGACTCCGACGACGTGGAGTTACCGCAGAATCCGTCCGACACTTCTGCAAGCGGATTGGCATCACAAAATACGATGGATTGACCGACATCGCCGTGCTGGAACACAGTATCCGCGACGATCTGAACAAACGCGCATTACGTGTCATGGGGGTACTCAAGCCACTTAAAGTCGTCATCGAAAACCTTCCTGAGGATCACTACGAAGAACTTGAAGCCATCAACAATCCCGAAAACCCCGGAGCCGGAACACGTATCCTGCCCTTCACCCGTGAAATCTATATCGAACAGGAGGATTTCATGGAGGACGCTCCCAAAAAATTCTTCCGACTCAAGCCTGAAGGAGAGGTCCGCCTGCGCTACGCCTACATCCTGAAATGCGAAAAAGTCGTCAAGGATGAGGCTGGCAATGTGGTGGAAATCCGTGCCACTGTCGATCAGGATTCCAAAAGTGGAGGTGCCACCGCCGGACGAAAAGTCAAAGGAACCATCCATTGGGTCTCCGCCCAACATGCCGTGAACGCAGAGGTCCGCCTTTACGAACGACTCTTCACCGTTGAAGAGCCGGACGCTGACAAGGACAAGAAGGACTACAAAGAATTTCTTAATCCGGAATCACTGTCCGTCCTCAAGGACTGCAAACTCGAACCCAGCCTTAAAAACGCCAGCAAAGACGAACGTTATCAGTTCGAACGCGTCGGCTATTTCTGCCTGGATTCAAAAGATTCCACTCCCGACCAAATCATATTCAACCGCACCATTTCCTTGAAGGCTCCGTGGAAGCCGAAATAAATGGTGAATTTAAAATAGTGAATAGTAAATAAACCCCAGGTAGAGCGTGGCGTCTCGGCGCGCAATCCTTGTGCCTACCATCCCCTGCTTCCCCCCCTCAACGGAAAGCCCAACCGCGCCCAAAACCCCACTCCCCCATCGCCACCTCTCGCGGGCTGGATCAGGGACGATCCGGTCTACCTATGATCATTCCTCAGGTCCATCATCACGAATCAATGAGCTTGCTATATGGGGTCTGAATCCCTTAGCCTCTCAGCGATTTCCCCGGTGCCGTCCGAACGATGTGCAGGAGAAATTGTATGCCGGGCTGATCCCTTTCCAAGAATTGAGCCCTATCAAAGCATCGAACCATTAAAAAACAATGAACCCAATCGTAAGAATTCAATTGTCGGTCATGATGTTCCTCCAGTTTTTCGTCTGGGGAGCCTGGTATGTAACAGCGCCCAATTATTTGGGTACCATCGGTTTTGGAGCCAAAGATTTTGGATGGACCTATTCTGTTGGCCCCTTGGCTGGAATTATTTCCCCTTTCTTTGTGGGGATGATCGCAGACCGGTTTTTCGCCGCCCAGCGTGTCATGGGCGTGATGCACTTTGCCGGCGGACTTATCATGCTGGCTGCAACTGGATTGATGAAGGTGGCGGAACCCTCTCCGGGTTTGATCAACTGGGTTTTCTTTGGATACATGCTGACCTATTACCCGACACTGGCACTTTCCAACACTTTGGCCATGAAAAACATGACCAATCCAGATAAAGAATTTCCTCTCATCCGTGTTTTCGGAACCATCGGATGGATCGCGGCAGGTCTCCTTTTGACAGGATTGGCGTGGGATACCTCCATTTCAATGTTCTACCTGACCGCTGTTGCTTCACTGGCATTGGGAGTGGTCAGCTTCATGTTACCCCACACCCCCCCAAACAAACAGGAAGGAAAAATCACCTTGGGGCAGATTCTTGGATTGGATGCCTTGGTCCTCTTGAAGAACCGCTCTTATCTGGTATTCATGATATCTTCCTTCCTGATCTGCATCCCTTTGGCGTTCTACTACCAGATCGCCAGCCGTGTCGTTGAAATGACCGGACTGCCCATCGGCCAGACCATGTCCTACGGACAGATGTCGGAGATCTTTTTCATGGTGATCATGCCCTTCTTTTTTGCGCGCCTCGGTGTCAAATGGATGCTGGCGGTCGGCATGTTGGCCTGGGTGGTTCGATATGGATTGTTTGCCATCGGCGCTCCGGACGAGGTACGATGGATGATCCTCACAGGTGTTGTCATCCACGGTATTTGCTACGATTTCTTCTTTGTCACTGGTCAGATCTACACCGATCGCTTTGCGCCGAAACAAATCCGGGCACAAGCTCAGGGTATGCTGGTTTTGTTCACTCTTGGACTTGGCATGTTTATCGGAGCGCAAATCGCAGGGAACATTGAAGCCAAACACACACCGGAAGCAGCAGCCACCTTTGCAGCAGAAGTCCAGGCCAAAACAACGGAAGCTCAAGGCCTCAAGGATCAATTGCCCACCATTGCTGAAGGGGAAAAAGAGGCACTGCAAAACCAGATTGCCATTCTCGAAGAAGAAGCCAAAGCCGCACGCAAATCGGAGTTAAAATCTCTGGAATGGAAACCGCTCTGGGGCAAACCGGCTGTTTTTGCAGCCATCGTCATGGTCGTGTTCCTGGCACTGTTCAAGGAACAAAAAAGCAACTCACAAACATCCACTCAACAAGACTAATTACACAAAATGAAGCCATCCATGAATCGTCGTCATTTTATCAAACAAGCAGGTCTGGCGATGGGAGCCTTCTCCCTCGCACCCGCATTGAGCGCCGCCAAGGACACGTTGTTCAAAATATCCCTGGCGGAATGGTCACTGCACAAAACCCTTTTCGGAGGTAAATTGGACCATCTCGATTACGCCAAGGTCGCCAAACGCGAGTTCGGCATCGAAGCCGTCGAATACGTCAATCAGTTCTTTAAAGACAAGGCAACCGACGGTGGATACCTGATGGAAATGCGCAAACGTGCCGAAGGTGAAGGTGTCCAGAATGTGCTCATCATGATCGATGGCGAAGGCAACCTCGGTGACGCCGATGAAGCCAAACGCCACAAGGCCGTCGAAAACCATCACAAATGGGTCGAGGCCGCCAAATTTCTGGGCTGTCACTCCATTCGTGTCAACGCGGCCACCGGCAACACCGGATCTTACGAAGAGCAACAGGACCGCGCCGCAGACGGATTGGCTGCTCTGGCCGATTTCGCCAAAGATTACCGCATCGGCGTGATCGTTGAAAACCACGGCGGTCTGTCATCAAATGGCGCCTGGCTTGCTGGTGTCATGAAAAAAGTCAACCTGCCCAACTGCGGCACCTTGCCCGACTTCGGTAATTTCCGTGTCAGCCGTGATGAAGAATATGACCGCTACAAAGGTGTTAAAGAACTGATGCCTCACGCCTTGGCCGTCAGCGCCAAATCACACGACTTCGACGAAAACGGCAACGAAACACACACCGACTACTTCAAGATGATGAAGATCGTTTTGAAAGCAGGATACCACGGACATGTGGGCATCGAATACGAAGGAAGCAAGCTTTCCGAAATGGAAGGCATCAAAGCCACGAAGGATTTGCTCGTGCGGGTTCGCGAAGAGCTTAGCTGATCTGACGCACTCCTCCCCCTTTCACACAACAAGCGGAAACCGAACAGGTTTCCGCTTTTTTTATTCCACACACCTCAAAATCCTGCGGGAAATAAAGTTGATGGTTGGCCAAAATCGGATAAGCCTCCCGCCAACTACTTCGGCTAAGCTGAATCTGGTAAAGAGAATCGAAGATACTCTTCATCTCCGGGTTGAAAGCCCGACAAGGGAAGACGTGAGCAATAAACCAGGACGATAGCCATCGGATCTAGGACGTGGCTTTTCCTCCACAAATAGAGAGGTGACATATGTCAATCGAACTTGCATTAGATAAATACCCCATCAAACCCGGTTGTGGTGACGGACACAACTGCGAAATTCGACCACTGGTCAAGGAAGACGAACAGTTGATCAAAGACTTCTACCTCAAGATCCCGGAATACGAACGCCTCTTCATCAAACGGCGAGTCAACGATGGCGAGATATTCCACGACTGGTGCGAAAACATTGACTACGAAAGCAACCTTCCGCTTCTCGCCATTCGTGACGGCATCATCATCGCCGAAGCCACGCTCCACCAGAGACAAGGTGGTTGGAAGCGACACATCGGCCTGGTAAGCGAACTGACTCATCCGGACTTCCGGGGCAAAGGACTGTCTGAAATCCTGCTGAGGGAAATCATCGAACTGGCCCAACACGCCGGCCTGCGAAAACTGGAAACCGAAATCAACGGCGAACGCGACACCGCCATCCACGGTTTCGCCGAAGTAGGATTCCAGGAACTGGCCCGCGTACCTAACTATGTTCAGGACATGGACCTTACCATGCACGACTACGTCCTCATGGGTATGGACATCTCCACACCTGAAGAATATGCCGGATTGGGATAGAACGTTTTAAGTTTTTAATCCGCAAAAAAGCGCAGATTGACGCAAATATATCGCCAAGATAGGTTGTCTGAAGACGGGAACAAATGAAGAGGATTTCCCCTTGGTGTTTTGGGATCACAAATGTCTCGTTTCCTTGATCCCATAATCCCCCTCCAAATCCCTTTAATCGGCACCAATAGGTTTGCCAATGCCACCAGTCTCCAACCTCTAGCCCACAAGGATCCACATACATCTGTGGATTGTTGTAAACGAACCCGTATAGGTTGATTCCCCCATAC
>JAQCFT010000160.1 GCA_027619545.1 Verrucomicrobiota bacterium
CCATAATCTGTTCCAGTATCCATTTGCCACGCAACACGGGGGAGGTGCGGGTGGGGTTGGAGGTCAGAGTCAGGACGCTGGCCTGGGTCAGGACGCCTCCTCGTTGACTGTCGGCCTCCAGGGAGACTCTCTGGAATTCTTTTCCTTGCACACCTTCCATACCATAGTGACGCGCGAGTGATTCGTTCAGGTAAGTGAAGTCCGCGTCCAAAAAATCGGTGAGGCTGCGGTTGGTGCGCATGATTTCCGAAAAGAAGAGTTCGCTTTCGCGCTGCATGGCCTGACGCAGTTCATCGTTGTAGGTTGGGAATCGGGTGGGGTCGGGAGTGACGGTGTCCAAGCTTCGGAACTGCAGCCACTGTCCGGCAAAATTCGTGACGAATGCGTCCGATTTCGGATCCTGGATCATGCGCTCGACCTGATGTTTGATCACCTCCGGATCGCTCAGCCTTCCTTCATCAGCGAGGGCGAACAATTCTTCATCCGGCATGCTGCTCCAAAGGAAGTAGGACAAGCGGGAGGCCAATTCGTATTCGTTCAACTGGCGGGTGCCTTCTCCTTCCTTTTCAGTGGGATCCAGTTCCCAGCGGAAGAGGAAACTCGGGGAGGTCAGGATGGCTTGAAGCGCTACTTGAATGGATTCTTCGAAGGTGGCTTTCTGTTCCAGCGCATAGGCGACCAGCGAGGTGAGTCTTTCTGTTTCCCGATCACTGACCGGCCGGCGCCAGGCGCGTTTGGCGAATGGTTTCAGGATCTGCCCGGCATAGGCTATTTCTTTGCCGCGTTCGGGTTGACCGGGAATGATGCGTGTATGCGATTCGGGCAGCGCAGGTCTTTCGACATTGAGCGGACCTTCAATTTCAACGTAGTCCACGAACAAGTTGCGGTCCCCGTTCAATTCGGCGACGGGGTGGTCCTGGACATTGTAGTTGTTGAGATAGGCCAGCGACAAACGGTTGGCACCCTTCGCCAGGTTGGTTTTGATAGTATAGGTCCGTGGTTTGTCCTGGAAAGCATCCACATCGATGACTTGTTTGTCCTTGTCGTTGATGGCGATTTCGAGTTTGGCGTGATCGGGGCCAGCCTGCTTACCGTAGGCTCGGATGATCAACTTGAATTCACCAGCCTGCTCGGTCTCGATGGTCTTGCTTGCGGAACCTTCCCGGTAAAAGCCCATCACCTGACCCTCCGCACGGATAATTTCGTCTTCCGTGGGGGTGAACTGCTCCGCCTGATGTCGGCTGACGGGCGGCCAGGCGGGAATTTGAGACAAAATTGCGTTGGTTACCACGGATTCGGCTGCGTTCAGGTATTTTTCCATCAGGATCGGGGACAGGGAAAGCACATCGCCGATGTTGTCGAAACCGTATCCCACTTCGTCCAATGGAAAATCTTTGGAAGGCTGGAAATTGACACCCAGAAGATCGCGGATGGTATTGTCGTATTCAGCGCGGTTGAGGCGGCGGATGGTGACTCTGCCTGGATTGGACAGGGAGTCGCAATCGAATCGTTCCAGCTCAAGGTCGATCAGATCCAGGATGTGTTGTTTATCCTCCATACCCGGCTGAGGACTTTTCTCCGGAGGCATTTCGTTATCCAACAACAGGTCCCTGGTCAGTTCCCATAATTCGGTATCTTTGAATATTTCCGTAGTGGTCGGAAGGTTTTCGAAGTCGACGTCTGCCTTCTGCTTTTTGATCCCGTGGCACTCGTAGCAGTATTGCTTTAGAAACGGAACCATTTCCTTTTGAAAAACGGATGCGGCAGGTGACAACGATTCCTCCGCCAAGCCGACACCATAAGTCAAGGCGGCGGTGGCGAACATCGCGGTCCATTTGCCGAAAAGGGTTGTTTTTTGCATGTACATCTCTGGGTCTGTTCTCAGGGCGAACCTTGTCTCTTGCTTTCCTTCAGCATAAACGACTGTTTTGGATTGGCAAGCCACCGAAATTATTCATTCGAATGGCAAAAGATGGTCGATTACCTCAGGAAATCTACAATTAATCGACCGTGTCAGGATGGCGAAGGTTACCTTGAATGTTATCGAAAGCCTACCAAACCATCATTTTCTTTTGCGCCTTCGATATTGTTGTTTTAGGTTTGGCTCTCGTTTTTTGAGTATTGTTTTTATGAAGCGATTAATTTGTTTGTTTGTATGTCTATCCTTCTGGCTTCATCCGGCAGTAGCGGGGCCGTTGTTACCTTTGTCCGTTCAAGATCTTACAGAAGCAGCCGACGTGGTGCTTCAGGGGAAGGTTCTTTCCAGAAAGGTCGCCCGGGATGATGATGGGCGGGTATTCACATCCATCCAGCTTCAAGTGCAGGATGTTTGGAAAGGCGAAGTGGCCGGGGATACCTTTGAAGTGGTTCATGGTGGAGGGATCCTGGGTTTGCGCAAGGTTGAAGTTCTTTTTCAGGTTGAGTTTGCTCTCGGTGAAGAGGCGGTTGTGTTTTGCCGGATCAATTCCAAGGGTCAAGGTGTAACGATCGGAATGGTTCAGGGAAAGTTTGATGTGTTGAAATCTGATTATGATTCCAAACTGTACGTGCGCAACGTGTTTCATGGTGGGGCGCCCCCTGGATCCAGCTCACCGCAGACACGCGGGATACGTTTGCCTCACCAGTTGCCACTGCCGATTGAATCACTCAAAGCTCAGGTAAAGGGAGGTGTAAAATGATGCGGACATCCCGGCAAAAGAAAATTTTCGTTGGAGTTGGCTCTTTGATGTTGGTGCTTGTTGCCATCCCCATCCACGCTTTTGTCGCCCAGTGGAGCAACAATGGATTCGCACAGCATTGGTTCAAAATCGCTACCAACGGCCAGCTCCCCGCCACAGCGGCGATACCGGGAACACAAACCATACGTTATTATCTGGATCAGAGCGCATACTCCGAAACCAACAGGGAGAATGAGCTGGAGGCCGTTCGCACCGCTTTCGATCAGTGGGCGGAAATACCTGGTTCATATCTGAATTTCGAAGATGCGGGATTCATCGAAGGGGAGCCTGAAATCAATCTGGAAGACTTCAAGAATGTCATCTACTGGACCAAGTACACCACGTTGGTGAATGGTGAAAAGGACGACATTCGAGGCCGGTTTGGTCTGACCTACCGGGCTTTCTTTGGTGATTACAGCGTGGTGGAGTCGGATATAGTCTTCAACGGAGTGAACCACAAATGGTTCACCAAATATGACTCCAGCGTACCGCTTGCCGTCAGTGTGGAAGCCATTGCGCTGCACGAAATCGGTCATCTCATTGGCCTGGAGCATTCTACGCTCGGCGCTTCCACCATGGTTTATGAGGCACAGCGTGGACTTAATTCTCAGTTGGATTTGAGCGATGATGATCGGGCGTTCGTGCAGTCCTTCTATCCCGAGGGAAACTTCCTGAGCACAGTGGGTAAGATCCGTGGTCAGGTGACCATGGGAGCTGAGAATCTGCATGGCGCTGTCATCGTGTTGGAAGATTTGGATGGAAACCCTGTCCGGGGCACGGTGAGTCGGGCCAAGACACTTGTCTGGGAGCAGGGATTCTATGAAATGACCGCAGTTCCGCCTGGGGATTACATCTTGAGGGTCACTCCGATGCCTCCGATTGATGCGCAACGTTATCTGATTCCTTGGTTTGTGATCAATTTTGTTGAATTTCAGGATATCCGGACCGATTATCTTCCGAGCGAGCCAATCCCTGTGAGTGTGACGGCAGCTGGGGTATCCCAGGCTGATGTGGATGTTCAGCAGGGAGAACCCGCCTTTCGCCTACAAGGCATCCAGCAAAAGGTGAATTCTTTGAATACTTTGACTATCAATGTGGCTCCGACGGCTGTGACGCAGGGAGAGCGAGCTGTCTGGATCGGTGTCTATGGTGAGAATCTCCCCGAAGATGCCGTTTTGTCGGTGCGCGGAAGCGGAGTGACAACGACTCTAAGTCAGTATCGAGCAGATCCCTTTCGCAATGGCACTCTTTCTGCCTACTACATTCAGGTTTCGGTGGATGAAGATGCGTTACCCGGGGTCAGATCGTTCGAGTTGCGTCAAGGCGACAATGTGGCTTATGCCAACGGCTTCATCGACGTGTTGCCCAAGGATCCTGACTACAACGCAGATGGTCTGAACGATCAGTTTCAGCGCAATTATTTTACCCGTTGGACCGGACCGGAGGCTTCACCTGACTTTGACGCGGATGGCGATGGCTATACCAATACCCAGGAATTCGAAGCCGGCTCGGATCCGACAAATGCATCCTCAACCCCGGCATCGGTGGTCCCACCATTCGCTCTGCTCAGCGTGGAAGTTACTTTGGAAGGCGCCAGTGTTTCCTTTCAAAGCAGCCCGGGAGTCAAATACCAACTGTACAGCCGTCGTGATGTTGTGGGCGACCCATGGGTGGTGAGAGGCGAACCTGTGACCGCACAAAATGATGTGACGGTGATGATTGATTCTGAAGCGGGAGATGATTACCGCTTTTACCGCATCGAAACAGTACCTTGATTATAGCTTGTGGGGAAGTGGAGGTAATCCGTCGTCATTTCTACTGCCAGGAATCGGTGGAAGGGTTCTTACTCTGACGGATGGGATAGGTGGGATGCGAGTGACCACTTTTCTCCAAACGTCGTGTTCGGCAGGTTCCATTTGTTTCCAGCGTTCGGCCGTGGCGCGGAAGAGAATTCGTTCTTCCGGCGTCATGTGGGCATACTTTTGCAGAGCGTCCAGGCATTTCTGACGCACGTCGGGGCTTAGGTTTTCGAGTTGCTCAAGTCTGGATTGGAGGGTTTGACGTTGGGGCATGGGGATCTTGGCGAGCACCTTCTCCTGACGGCGCTGTTCCAGTGTGAAAAATTTTTGATACCCGAGGAACATCGCCCTGCGGCGTTCGACGTCCAATGTGCTCCACCCGACTGAAAGGTACTCAGCGCCGGTTCCATTCTTTTTGGCTTCGGCCAGGGCTTTTTCTCTGTCTCCTGGCGACAATGAAGCAAGTTGCCCGACATACTTCAGCGCTGGGAGATGGGTCATGATATCCATCTGGAGATCGTTCGGGAGGTCTTCCCATTCACGGACCCGATCAGAAATCAAGCCGCGTTCTGTTTCCGGGAGTTCGAGCAGTTTGACCTCTCGTTGGTCGGATGGAGTGCGAAGGATCAGCATCAGGTACCAGTGCAACTGAGCATCCCGAAGACGTCGATCCCGTTCGTCTTCATCCATCGCGGCATATTCCGTCACTTTACGTTCCCAGAAGGCCCGTGTGGTGGGGGTGTGTTGATCCAGGAGATCCTTTCGTTGCTCGGGCGCGGCGGCCAGAAGGTTTCTGATATGGCTGATGGGGGAGTCCTTGACGCTGGGGACAGTTGGAGAGGTGCGCAGGGATGCTGTACGCAGGGGAGGGATTTGGGGTCCTTCCTGTGCCAGGACCATGCAAAGGCATCCCACGGCGGCCAGACCCGGGAATGCAGCGATTCTGAAAGGTAGTTGTTTCATGCGTATGCGCTCCCAAGTCATCAGTCCATCGCAAAGACCAGTTCCCAATCAACATCTGCGCTCGTTTGCGCCAAACCGCTGATTGCATCAAAATTTTCAAGCTCCTCCACCGTTGGAACTGTCTCCGCCTGAGTGACGGTGGTGATGCTTTCCACCATGCTGGGAGCCGTGGGATCCCATTGCCACAGCCAAAAACCCGCCAATAGGACGACACTTGTTCCGGCAATTCGAATGCCGGGCAGGGACCACCATTTGGACCACCCTCCGGATTCGCTCCTGCGAGCTTCCGACTCCTGAGTCACCGAGTCCGGTTGCAGGTGTTCGACGGATCGGATGACGCGTGAGGTAAAGTTGCTGGATAATGGCACATCCGCCAAATGATGCACGCCTTCCATCAACTGTTGGTCCCACTTCCACTCTTCGCGATGGTCCGGGTTTTCTTGAAGGAATGCTTCCCACTGGCCAGTCTCCTCTGGTGTCAGAGTTCGCTGCCAATGCAGGTCAATCCAATCCTCGTAACTACGGTTTTTCATAACGTCCAATTTACTCTAAAACTGTTTTCCATCAAAAGTTGCTCCGAAAGGTTCATTTTGATGGGATGCGTACTTCATTCCTCCCAATCGCCTGTGGAGACATAATGCTTGATCCGGCGCTTAAGGGTTTCTCTTGCACGGAAAAGCAATGATTTAACAGCCGACACAGAGCAATTCAGGATCCTGGCAATTTCATCATAGCTGACGTCGCCTTCCTTGCATAAAAGAATGGCGGCCCGCTGGTTTTCAGGAAGTTCCGAAATGCCCAGATCAATCCGGTTCAGCAACTCGCGCCTCATGGCTTCCTCTCTGGCATCCTTGCTTTTGACGTCTCCATATTCCCTCGGAATCTGATCGCCTTCCGGATCGATGGTTGCGTCCAGCGAATCGGTGTTGGGCTTGCGGGATCTTCTGCGTATTTCGTTGAGTGTCAGGTTCCGGGCGATGGTGAATATCCAGGTGGAAAACTGTGCGGTTGGTCGGTAACGTTCGGAGGCCTTGTAGACCTGAATAAATACTTTCTGCGCAATGTCCTCTGCCTCATCTGCATCACGCAGCATCCGGTAAATCAGATTGAATATGGGTTGCTTGTAACGATCTACCAGGCCTTCAAAGGACACAAGATTCCCTTGCTGAACCTGCAGCATGAGTTCTACATCGGAGTCCTGTGTTGTCGGCATATTTGATAGTTTCTAACAGATTTTTCGTGTAAAGGTTGCGCTCGATCAAGTTATAACTTTCGTGACGGATCGGAGTCCGTCTTGCTGGATTCCTTTTGATCGGGATTGTCCGCTTTTTGCCTCTTGAGATTTTATTTGGTTCATCAATGGAAATCCCGCCATAACCAGCGCATGGTCTGCGGGAATATCTGACCTCCATGTTTTGAGCTGTGGGCGCCTGTTCCCCAAACCATGCGATAATCATATTCCATGAAGCGCAACGCTTTTTCCATCTGTTTGTTCGCAAGTGGCCAGTTTCCGTGTGCGTTGTCCAGGTCGTTCATGCCATCCTGCAAAAAGACCCGCAGGGGTTTTCGTTCGGTCTTCCGAATCATGGCGGGGTAGCTGTGGCCTCCGCGGATGTTGACAAAGCTGCCGATGTGACTGACCACTTTGCGGAACGCATCCGGACGTTCCCAAGCCACGGTAAATGCACAAATACCTCCCGAACTGTTTCCGCAGATGGCACGCAACTCCGGATCATTGCTTAAACGATAATGCCTTCCGACTTCCGGCAGGATTTCCTCCAGCAGAAACTTCGCATAAGTGGCGTCCGGGGTGTCATACTCGATGCTTCGATTGTTGTAACGCCGTTGATTCGGCTCGGGCATCCCCCGGTTGCCCGGATTGATAAAGATGCCGATCGTGACCGGCATTTCACCAACATGAATCAGATTGTCGAAAACGGCGGGGACATGGAAGTTGCCTTGCGGATCCAAAAAACGCTCCCCATCCTGAAACACCATGACTGCCGTTTCACGGTCCGGATCATATTGTGCCGGAACGTAGACCCAATACTGTCGCCAAGTTCCGGGAAAGGTTTCGCTGGTGTCCCAGACATACTCGGTGACGCTGCCCTTGGGAATCCCTTCCTGATACCTGGCTTCCATCGGCAGATGGTCCTGTTCGGCCGCCGAAGCAACATGGGATAAGGTCACGCCCAACAGACCGGCAATGAACACGTTTCGCATCCAGTTGATCATCATACCCGAATTGTCGACAAATGGATGAGTTTGTCAAAGTTTTGTGATGTACAGGTTCGAATATGATCCTTGAGCGGCCGATTCGAAAAAGTTGTTGCCAAAAAAACGGTATGCTACTTCTGGAGTACCTCGTGGACGTGATCCAAGAGGGTGGTTATTTGAAAGGGTTTGCTCAGAATGGTTCGGACTCCCAATTTCTCCAATTGTTCGGAAACCTCATCGGTGACGTTTCCCGAAATGCAGATCGAACGAAGCCCGGGCTCCAGCTTTTTCAAAGTCCTCAGGAGGCTGACGCCGTTCAACTGCGGCATGTCCAAATCAGTGATGACCATTGATGCCTTGTGCTGCAGATATGTTTCAATGGCTTCCACTCCGTCTTTTGCCTGTATGGGGCTGTATCCGTTTTCTTCCAATGCCTCGCTCACCAAAGCCCCAATGGATGGCTCATCGTCCACCACCAGAATGGTCTCGCCGTTCCCGCTTCTCACTTTGTTGTAAGTTTTCGGGTAAGGGTTTTCAATGATGGCATTCGGATTTGCCGGTAAAAAGACTTTGAAAAGCGTGCCATGTCCGAAGCTGGATTTGACCAAAATAAACCCTCCATGCTCCTGGATGATACCCCGGACTGTTGCCAATCCCAATCCCGTTCCGTGTTCGGCGGGCTTTGTGGTGAAGAAGGGATCAAAGATGCGTTCCAAATCAGTGTTTCTAATGCCTACTCCCGAATCCTCCACATCCACGACCAGATACGCGCCCGGGCAGCCATCGGACATCAGGGAAACGTCCTTTTGGGTAAGGTGTCTGTTCTGGAGCGAAATTTTGATCCGACCTCCATCGGGAAGCATGGCATCGCGTGCGTTGATGAGAAGGTTCATGAACACCTGATGCAATTGTGTGGCGTTTCCAAACACTGGCCATGCATTGGGGGAAAAGTGTGCGTCGCATTCGATGGATTTCGGAAACGTTTCGGAGACCATTCGGGTGATTTCTTTCAGAATGATCCCGATGCTGAAATGCGATTTCTTCCCGTTGCCGCCACGCGCGAAGGTAAGGATCTGCTTGATCACGTCCGCGCCGCGCTTTGCGTTTTTCTCAATTGCGTCCAGATACTGATCGCATTGAGGATTTTCCGTGGCCGTGCGAAGCATGCCTGAGCAAATGACAATAGGAGTCAGGATGTTGTTCAGGTCATGCGCAATACCGGTAGCCATGGTTCCCAAGCTTTCCAGTCTTTGTGTGCGACGCAGCTTGCTTTCCAGATTGCGTTGTTCGGTCGTGTCCGTTGCCACCATCAGGATGGCTGGATAATGATCTCGAAAGGAAGACAAAAGGTTCCATCGGGTCTGGAACTGGATGGTGACTTCATCATCCTGAGAAAGCTGGAGCATGCCTGCCCATCGGCCACACTTTTGGCAGGAATCGAGAGCTGTCAACAAATCTGCTGTCGATTCGGGATGATCAAACAATAATTCGATCAGATCAGCCCCAATTAATTCCGAGGGTCGCATTCCGACCATGTTGGCGATACCTTTGTTCGCGTAAATTATTCGTCGGTCGGTAGATATGACAAGAATGGCATCCTGAGTCGCATCGAGCAGATAATTCGCCTCGTCCGGGCACAATATGGTGCCGGAATGGATCGCCCTGTCGTTCGTCTGAATCATCTGCTTCTTCCAGAATGGTTGCTACCGCCCCCGATACGAATTCCTACTCAGGTTCTTAGGTTCGAGAGATGAAAATACTAAGTCAAAATGAGGGTGCTAGCAAACCAAAAATGCGAAAATCCGACATTCTTGAAGCGGTGGATGGTGCGTTTTTGGGAGCCTATGGTACAATGCGTCAATCGGGGTTTCCATTAAAATTCGACCGTGATATGGATACCTTCTTCCTCTCCAGAAAGTTGCGATTCGATGGATTGCTTTCTTTCGCGAACAAAGCGTTTCAGTTGGTGAACGGGGCGGTTGGGATCCATAGGGTTGGAGCTGGCGACGCCTGGTTGATCCGTGTCCAATGAAGATTTTTGAAACTGTTCAAATCGGTGTTCGGATCCTTTTTTTACAATAGGCGAGAGAATGGCTGCCAAATGATCCACTTCATGCGTCAGTGTTTCTTCATCAAAGGTATTGGAGAGTTGGTCACGCATAGCTGCAAGATAGGCTTCCTTGAAAATCTCCGCCTGAAAGAGTTTCTCTACAAAGAAGTTCTCACCGATCCAAGGTTGATGGATGCTCGCATGGATTCGATCTGAATAGGAGCCTGTGAACGGAAACTCGCCCCAGGAATGATCCAGGTCCCAAGGTGCAAATGAAATGAGATTTGTTTCTGGGGCCATGACCATTAGGAAGTTCTGGCCATTGAACAGGATGCCGTCACAATTGGACAAAATCACCTGACCAGCAAAAAAGCGAGCGGTCAGATCGATGTCAAAATACTGTCCCATTTCATTGGATATGGTTTCAGGTGAAACATTTGAAAACCATTTTGCGGTCGAGATTAAATGCTGTTTTTGTGCATCCGTTAAATCGGACTTTGGACCATAGACCGGCGCATAATCTGCCCAGTTATCACTCAGGTATTTAAATAGTGTCAATGTGACGGGTTTGAAAACCGCTCCGCCTTCCTTACCAAAGAAGTCTTTCAGCCACTTGTTGTCGGGTTTCTCCACCATCAGGTAAAGTCCCAGCATTGAAGGGGGTAACATCTCATCGATCTCCAATGTCATATCCACAAATGTGGTGCGCGGACTCGGCACCCCGGCCATCCTGAAATACCGATACCCCAATGCATCATTCATGCGACTGCGGTCGGCCAGGAGGTTGTGAAAATTAACAGTTTCCTGTTTGGCCAGTTTCTGACCTTTGACAAATTCATTCAGGTCCAGTTTGAACGACCGCTTGTAGTTCTGTTTGGACTCCAGGAAGGTGCCGTTCCCCTTGTAGCGTGCAGCGATGTTGGTGAAGATTTGTCCGTTGAAATGAAGCGATTCCGCTTTGGACCAGGGGAGATCCCATCCCATCACGCCCAACAACCCGGCCCGACTTGCTTTTGGGTTCCGTAAAGTCATCTTGGGGGAAAATGC
>JAQCFT010000161.1 GCA_027619545.1 Verrucomicrobiota bacterium
AAGTATGTTCCTGTTCGAATGTTTTCAACAACCCGAATCGCTGGGTCGTATCATCAAAAGCAACCAGGCCATGTTCCATTTGTTCCGACAATGATTTTCGCTTGGAATAGTGCGCCACCATTCTTTCTTTACCATTTGCATCTTCCACCCCCAGTAATCCATCGATCCAAATCAGATTTCCATTCGGAGGCATCGGACACATCCCGGCGTTCGTTCCGTTTTCGTCAACGAAATAGTTCAACAAAATCCCTTGAGCCGGTGAAAGACCACCTTGCCCGGATTTCAGGGAATAAGCCCCTGCAGTTCTAAAATTGCCCAAAGGATATCGAAAAATCGACGTATCTCCCCAGAACCAATATATGCGATCATTATAAACCTTTGCCTGGGCGGAATCCTGGCCGACCACATTTCCATCCGGCCATGAACTCTCATAAGGCAAATCAATCCCCAGCAACTGCGCATTTCGATATTTGTCCGCACCCGTGATGCGATACATCCTCTCAGCCAATTGAGTGCGTCGGACGACGATTTCATCGATTTGACCAGCCCTGGGTTTCAGGCGCACTCCTTGATATCCGAAGCCATCCGTGGCCACCTCATATCCATCACCGCTCACATAAAAGTAAACCTCCCGATCATACCACCCGGGTTCGTCCACCACCACATACCCCAAGCTATCCGTCCAATAAGAAACATGGTGCACGGTCTTTAATGCTATCAATGGAACTCCTAGTTTGGTTTGAGCATCCACCACTCGAATGCCGTAGAAGTTCTTATCCGTTGCGAAAGACTTCACGACAAAACACCAACACATCAGAAACATCCAAAAGAACCGTTTTTTCATGGGCTTTGATCATAGTGAAGGAAACACACCACGTCAGGCCAATACTGTGCACGCGTTGGGGCGGCAAGGTAGATTTGATCATCCCGTCCTGTGCAATGATGGATGGATGAGGGTATTCAAATACCACAGGCTTCCCAAAACGAGCCTGTTTCGAGCCTATGGATACTACAAGGTGACGCGCCGGGGACGGCACGTCCTACCGGTGCTTGGTGCCTGTGAGGGATCAATCTTCACCTTGCGCATCAACCCTGAATCTGATTGAATCAAAACACTTATCCAGAACTACAAATCACTAACTGCTATCAGCATGAAACGAACACTACGTAATGCGGCTATTGCAGTCGCTCTGGCAGGCGTGTATACCTTGCCAGCTTCAGCAGCCCAGCCGGCGGTCTCCGACGGCCTCGTGGCCCAATGGGACTTCGACGAAACGAGCGGCTTGGTTGCTTCAGAAAGCGTCAGCGGATTGAACGGAGACTTGATTGGTTTCGACAACGACTCGTCCCACTGGGTGGTCGGAAGGGATGGAGGCGCCATTGCCTTCAACGGAAGCAATCACATCGAAGTTCCGGATGATCCGGCCATAGGAGGCGACATCACCACCGCCATGACCATCATGACCTGGTTCAAATCCAACGTGCCTCTGGATGCGGGTGGCGCCGGAAACCGCATGCTGGAAAAGGGCAACAGCTACTTCTTTCTCCAAGGGGTCGGTAATGGTGGCATGAACTTCCTCATCAAAGATGGTGGAGCCAATCGAACTGCAACTTCCGGTCAATCCTTTGATGCGGATGTCTGGCATCACATTGCCGGTGTGTTTGACGGCTCACAAGCCCACGTTTATATCGATGGCGAACTCAAGGGTTCCGTAGATTCAAGCGGCCCCATCGACGACGCTCAAATGACACTTTACATCGGTTCAGATGACAGCGGCAATCACTTCAATGGGGCGATGGATCAATTGTTGATTTACAATAGAGCTCTCGACGCAGCTGAGATCGGCACCATCATTGCAGGCAGCGAACCCGAAGGTCCGCCTTCGGTTGTAAGCCATCCACAATCCGCCACCGTGTTCGAAGGGAGCACTCTCAATTTGAAAGCAAGCGGAGACGGAGCCCCTCCCCTGCGCTACCTCTGGTATCGCGGCGATGAAATCCTTCGTTCACAAACAACCGACACCTTGTTGATCACCGATGTCACCACGGCTGATGCAGGTGATTACAGCGTCGTGATCAGTAATGACGCCGGGGAAATCCGCAGCGATTCCGCGACGGTTACTGTCACTCCGGTTACCGGACTGGATACCGGACGCGTCGCTTACTGGAGTTTCAACGAAAGCAACGGCGGAACGGCAGCCGATGGTTCGTCCAACGGCAATGATGGCGAACTGCTCGGTTTTGCCGGCAACGGATTTACCAACGCACAAGTGGATAATGGACTTGATTTTGACGGGGCTGGAGCGTTTGTCGCAGTTGCCGACAGCGAGTCATTGAACGCTTTGACAGGAGAGGCTTCCATCGCGTTCTGGGTCAATCTTCGCTCCTATGGAGAAATTGAAGACGCCGGCAACTACACACGTGAATCCAGCTATATCCTTCGAAAAGGCAACCACCTAGGCCTCCGCATCGTCAATGATCCGGGCACTGTTACCCGCACATTCACGGTTCGGGCCGGTGCTGGCAATGATGGTGGCGGTGTGGCGAAAGGCGGATGGGAGATCAATGCCCCGCAAGGATCCATGCAGCTTGAGGAATGGCAGCACATCACCGTGGTTTACCGAAACGGTACGGTCACCCTCTATCGCAACGGCATCCCCATGGCGGACCCCGCCGAAGGAACCCTCGGTGTCCCCAATGATCTGCCTCTGACGATCGGATCTTATGATGACGTGGACACCGCTCTCCGTTACCTGAATGGAACACTCGATGAGTTGTCCATCTGGCAACGCCCCATCAGTGAAGCCGAAGTGCTGGAACTTGCAGGCAAAGATATTGCAGGAGCACCTGTTGTCGAAGTACAGCCGGCAGGACAAAAGAAACTGGAAGGAACTTCCACCACATTCAGTGTCGTCGCTACAGGACTTCGACCGGTTTCCTATCAATGGATGCACAAAGGACAAGCCATTGATGGAGCAACCGGACGTCAATTCACCCTCACCCGTATCCTTCCCGCCGATGCAGGTGCCTACACGGTTGAAATCTCAAACGCCAAAGGCAGTACCATCAGCGAACCTGCCGTGCTCACGGTGGAAGAGTTGGGATCGATCACCAGTGGATTGGCACTGCACCTGACCTTTGACGAAACATCGGGAACCACTTTGGAAGACTCCAGCGGCAACAACAACAGCGCCACGCTGGTAAACTTTGAAGAAGGAGCTTACCAGCCAGGAGTGATTGGCGGCGCTTTGTTCTTTGATGGTGACAACGATTTCGGAGAAGTGCCCCACAGTGATTCATTGAACCTGGCAGCCGAAGCCACGGTGTCTGTTTGGTTGAACCCGGTTCTATTCTCCGGGGGTTCCGACTTTGATCGCGTGATTCGCAAGGACGTCAACTACGACTTCGTGTTGATCAATGGGGGTGTCGCCCGCGTGCATGGCATCGGCAAAACCCCCTACTCTTCACCGGGGGGAACAGTGGATGCCGAGCTTTGGCAGCACTTCGCCTATGTCGCCCGCAACGGAACCATCCAGTGGTACAAGAATGGAGAACCTGTAGGCGCCCCCGTAAACGGACAATTAGGTGAATTGACCTCATTGCCGCTCGTATTGGGGAATTACGAAATCGAGGATGATAATTGGATCAACCGCCCATACCAAGGCGGCATGGATGACCTGGGTATCTGGCAACGCGCTCTGTCCAACAACGACATCCTGTCCATTTACGCCAATGGATTAAGCGGCAAACCCTTATCGGAAGAGCTGGACCCCATATCCATTCAATCACTTGGCGCTGACGGAGGCAACTTGACGTTGAACTTCTTCACGCCATTCACAACCCGCACCCACGTTGTACAAGCCAAAGCAAGCATCAACGATCCCTGGAGTGATCTCGAGGGATTGAACATGCAGGACTTGGGGGATGGGAACTTCACCACCACATTCGCCGCACCGGAAAGCGCTGGCTTCTATCAAATCGTTTCACTGCCGCCGCCGCCTGTATTTGAAGACGACTTCGAATCCGGAGCTCCCGGCTGGACACATGGTGGCAGTCAGGACGAATGGGAACTGGGAACACCGACTTCCGGCCCCAACGGTGCCGCCTCAGGCAGCAATGCCTATGCAACGGATCTGGACGGAAATTTCGAGCAAAATTCCGATGCGTGGTTGCTGTCGCCGGTCATCGATTTGACCGAAGTACCGATCGCCAACCTGACTTTCTCCGAATTTCATCAGGTGGATACGGACATTGAATTCCACAATGTCAGTGTCAACGTACTCGATGAATCGGGTAACCTGATCGAACAGGTATGGGTCATGGCCGGAGCCACCAATGCCTGGACGGACCGAAGTGTTCGCCTTGCGGGAGCCAACGCTGGAAGAAAGATTCGTCTCGAATTCCGATTGGTGACCGACAGTGTGGGTGAAGGCGCCGGGTTCTACATCGACAATGTGGTGGTTGCACCAAACTAGTCGAGGCACATCATTTGAAATCACAAAGCGGGAAGGCAATGTCTTCCCGCTTTTTCATTAAAATGGAGGGACGAGTTCCACCTCGATCCCAAACTTCTCCCTCAAAGTATCGCCAACCAAAAAACAAAGGAACGCGGGTAGATCTCGGTTCCCGAACACCAACAGCATTTCCTTCCCACACTTAAGGGATCCTGAACGCCACAAGGTCTGAAGTGGGCGCAAACGGGAGCTTGCTCTTCTCCGAGTTGTATTATTCCTCGCCGGCCAGCAAAGCTTTGGCGTGTTTGATGGCCGCTTTACCGCCACTACCCAGCATGCGTGCAATTTCCAGCACACGGTCCTTGGTGGAAAGTTCGTTGATTTCCGACACGGTGCGTCCGTCTTTCTCGATCTTTTCCACCAAAAAATGATGAGGGGCGGCAGCAGCCACGGGAGCGAGGTGGGTAATACAAATCACCTGATGGCGTTGACCGATTTGCTTCATCTTTTCACCCACCACCTTTCCTGTCTCGCCGCCCACATTGGCATCCACCTCGTCGAATACCAGTAAAGGCACGCGGTCCTGTTCAGCGAGAACGGATTTTAACGCCAACATCACACGTGCCATTTCACCGGACGAAGCAATCAGCTTGAGCGGACGCATGGGCTCGCCTGGATTGGGACCGAATTGGAAATCGATTTTATCCAGACCGGTCACGGTCGCCTGAATGTGTCCGGTCTTGCTGGACAGAACAGGCTGGGTGGTCAAGCTTGCATCAAAGCGGCTTTGTTTGAATCCAAGGTCCTTCAACTCGGCAACGACCGCCTTGTTCAAATCGGGAATCAATGCCTGCCTCGCCCTGGACAGTTTTTTTCCTGCCGCAGATAACTTGGACATCTGCTTTTCAATGTCGGCGTTCAAATGAGCCAGGGTCTCTTCGCGAGACTCCAACTCTTCCAGCTTGGCAGCCGCTTTTTTACCGAATTCAATAACCTGTTCGAGTGTTGGCCCATACTTGCGCTTCAACGATTGTATGACCGAAATACGTTCCTCCATCTCGTGCAGCATCGCGGGATCCAGATCCAACCCGTCCACGTAGTTGGAGAGCGCCTGTTCCAAATCGGCCACACTCTGGGTGCATTGTTGGTGCAACTCATGCAATTCGCTCCCCCGTCCATCCAGTGAGGAAATGGAATCAATGGCGCGACCGATCGATCCGGAGATATCCCAGAGGGATCCATCCTGTTCGTTCAGTGCATAGAGTGCTCCCTGCCCAAGCTCCAGCAACTTTGCCGCGTTGAGGGTTCGCTCGTAATTCGCTTCGAGTTCTTCCTCGGCTTTGGGATCGAGCTGGGCCGATTCGATTTCCCGAACCTGATGCCTGAGCAACTCCAGCTGTTGCGCATAGGTTTGTTCATCGACAAAGAGTGAGGCCTTGTGGTTTTCCAAGTGCCGCCATTCCATCAGACAATCCTCAAATGCCTGTCGAAGGGGTTCCAGATTGCCATAGGCGTCCAGGATCTCCAACTGGCGGGCGCCATCCAGCAGGGATTGATGATCATGTGGGCCATGCATGTCCACCAGGAACTGGCCCACGTGTTCCAATGCCTCGAGGGTGGTGGGAGATCCGTTGACGAACTGTCGATTCGCCCCAACCGCCTTGATGGACCGTTTAAGAATCAACACCCCGTCCTCGCAGGGCTCAAGCCCCAGATCATCCAGGACGGGGTCCAGCAGTGATTTGATCGGTTTAACCTCAAACACGGCCTCCACCACACTCTGATCCGCCCCCGAACGGATGAGTGATCGATCCGCGCGCTGCCCGAGAATCAGGTTCAAGGCCCCGATAATAATGGATTTACCGGCCCCGGTTTCACCGGAGACAATATTGAACCCCGGTCTGAGTTCCAGTGTCAGATCGGTTACCAGGGCAAGATTCTTGATGCGCAGCGTGGTTAACATCGAATAAAAGATCGTGACCAATTTGCCTTCCGTGCTAGGTTTTCGCCAAGTTAAAACGTAAATGACAGACACAGAATTGACAGATGAGCAGTTAAATGTCGTGTTTTTGGGATCCGGAACCTCTCAGGGAGTGCCCATCATCGGAGCGGACTATCCTGAAGAGTACCTGGCCAACCCCAAGAACCACCGTACACGCCCATCCATTTATGTAGAGACCAGCCAGGTGCGACTGTTGGTGGACACGACCCCTGAAATGCGTATTCAGGTATTACGGGAGGGCATCAAGCAGGTGGATGCCGTATTAATCACCCACGCGCACGCCGACCATATTATGGGTATGGACGATTGCCGCCGCTTTTGTCATCAAGCAGACAAGCCCCTGCCAGTCTACGCCAGCGCGGAAGCTTTTAAACACATCAAACGGGTGTTCGAATACGCCTTTCATGGAGGCCCCATCTTCAAAGGGTATTTTCATCCCGACCCAAGAACGGTGGACGGACCGTTTTCCATTGGAAACCTTGATATCACACCGGCGCCGTTGCCCCACGGTAAAATGACTTCTTTCGGCTACATCTTCAGCATCGGAGGCAATCCCTTGCTGGCATATCTCACCGATTGCAAAGAAGTCCCTGAGAAGATCATCGAACAGGTCCAAGGGATCCCTGTGGTCGTTTTGGATGCTTTGCGTTTTCAGCCTCACCCGACTCACATGTGCTACGACGAAGCACTTACCACAGCCAGACGCATTGGCGCGGAGCAGACCTGGTTCACTCATTTGACACACGATTACGATCACGACCTTCATCAGGCCGAGTTACCGCCCGGGGTGAACCTGGCATATGATGGATTAAAACTGGCGATTACGCCTCAATCTGTTTTGAGTTGATATCATGCATTCCCATTCACTTGACCGTTTCTACAATTCATTGGCATCCAGCCACCTGATCTACCTGATCCTGGCCGGCATCAACCTCGCCGCATCAGTGGTCCTCAGAGCGGAAGTAACGGGCGTGGAGAAAAGTGTGGTGGTGATTTACAACAGCGCCATGCCGGAATCCAAATCTGTGGCGAATCATTATGCCGACATTCGAAATATCCCGGAGAACCACCTGATCGGGCTTGAATTGAGCAAAGAGGAAACCATTTCCCGCAAAGATTTCAACGAAACATTGCACGATCCCCTGTTTAAGATATTCAAGGATCGGGAATTCTTTGACACCGATTACGAAATCGTCCCGGCAACACGCGAACGTCCGGGAACGGTGTATCAGAATCTTCAAAAATCCAAGATCCGCTATCTGGTCCTCTGTTACGGCGTTCCAGTACGCATTGAAGGCGATCCGAATCTGCATGAAGACGCCACGGAATCCATGCGCGTAGAACTCCGATTCAACGGTGCCGCAGTGGATCATGAACTGTCCTGGTTCGGTCGGGATCCCAAGCGCCTTGTGTTGGCCGGCCCTATCGAAAACCCGCTTTATGCCACGCAAAAAGCCACGGATCTCCATCCGGAGAACGGCGTCATGATTGTCAGCCGACTGGACGGACCGACTCCGGAGATAGCCAAAGGGCTCGTTGACAAAGCGATCCAAGCCGAGAAGGAAGGACTGTGGGGAAGGACCTACTTTGACGCAAGGGGCATCCGCACCGGCTCCTATTTACTGGGCGACAACTGGATTCGATCTGCGGCCCAACTTGCCGCCAAAGCCGGATTTGAGACCACCCTTGACGACCAGGAAAACCTCTTTTCCGAGGGATTTCCAATGAGTCAAATCGCCTTTTACGCCGGATGGTATACAGCGCACGTCACGGGGCCATTCACTCGCGAAGAAGTGGAATTCATGCCCGGAGCCATCGCTTACCATCTGCATTCCGAAAGCGCCGCCAAACTGCGCACCTCCGACAAGCATTGGGCAGGCCCCTTATTGGCAAAAGGGGCGACAGCGACGATGGGATGCGTATACGAGCCCTACTTGGGCGCCACTCCGGATATTGCAGTGTTTTTTGAGCGCCTGCTCATGGGATTCAGTTTCGGAGAAGCCGCCTATGCGTGCCAGCGCGTGCTTTCATGGCAGACAACCATCGTTGGCGACCCTCTCTATTTACCACTGAGCAAACCCATCGAACTGCTGCAAATGGAATTGGGAGGCGCAAACAGCCCGTTGCTGGCCTGGGTGCGCATTCTGGCGGCTAATCAGGCACTGCAAAATGGGGCGGAAAAAACGGTGGTGCTTGAAGCCCTGGAAAGTGATCCCTTGTCCAAGCTGCATCCTGCTCTTTGCGAGAAGTTGGCGGATCTATACATGACCTTGAATCGTCAGGAGGAAGCCATTTACACCTACGAACGAGCGCTCAAACTCAAACCCACCCCACAACAAAGGAACAGAATCCTCCTGGAACTCGCAGGAATCGATCGTCAGGCCGGCAAATTGGAATCAGCGATCCAAAGAATGGAGACCCTCCTGGAAGCAGATCCGGATTATCCCGAAAAGGAAAACCTGTTGTCGGGCATGAAAAGAATCGCCGAGTCCGGGAATCTGGATACCAAACTGGATGACATCAACATTCGATTGGAAGCCTTGAACAAGTCAGTTCCTTGAAACCAAATTTCAATCCACTGGCTTCAAACTTAAAAAATCCATTCCCACCATATAGTATTTGGTCGCGGCAGGATTGATGCCGATGGTTTCCAAAGTCAACCGGTGCTTGCCGGCCTCCAGAGACTGCCTACCGAATTCGAGCAACCCGGTGGTTTCCACATCGGGATACCCGAACAGATCAATCGGTTCGGTCAATGCCCTGTTATCAAGCAATACATTGATGATACAATAATCACGCGCCGTGGTGAAGCTGGCTCCAATTTGGTAATCCCCCGCCTTATCCAACTCAAATTCCAGATTCAACCTGGCTCTCGGTTCGGCTCCGGACCAAAAAAGCTGCTTACCTCCGCTCCATCGGTCGGCATGAAAGCTGGACATATCCTGGATGACAACCTTGCCTGCGGTAAGCCCGGCAATCCTCATGGACTCCGCCTCTAAAGCGTGCTCTGCCAAACCGGTCCGGGCATTGACCGGCATTTCCTTCCTTCCGGCCGGCACGTAGCCTTTCGACTGATAAACTTCCGGCTGCGCTTTCTGCCAGATTTCGGGAGCCACCTTCCGTACACGGTGTAACAAAACATGGCTTCCCTTCATACCTCCCACAACGATATCGGGCAATCCATCCTTATTAACATCCGACACCGACACCTGCCTTCCTATCCCCGTATCGCTCGCTGCAAGGTAGGGTATCCAATCCACCCCCTCACGAGTACGCTGCAAACGAAACCAATATGCAACCGCTCCGGCATCCCAGAGCGGACTCTTTTCATGATGTGAGTAATAGGTTTTTCCGGTCACGATATCCTTGAGACCGTCCCCATCCATATCCACCAGATTCACCGAGTGCGGCTCACTGAACACCACCCCGTATTTATTCTGGTCCGAGCGATACCCCATGATCAATCGTTCCTCAAAAATCACTTCTTCACCCGGACCTCTTATCTGCTCATACCAGGCAAGCCCGAAATCGTGAGCCGCCTGACTGGTGATGATGTCATTGTCCCCGTCACCATCGACATCGTAAGCATACATTTCGGCCCCGCCGTATGAGTTTGAAAAGGAAGCTTTATGTTGGGTCCAAAGGCCCTCTCCGTCATTCGATGAAGGTTGCTGAAACCAGCCACCCGGGTAAATCACGTCCAACAAACCATCCCCGTTCACATCCCCCACCCCCAGACCGTGCCCAAACTGCATGGCGGTGATACGACCTGAAATGGGATGAAACGTCCATGTTTCAAAGGGTTTACTCGAATCAAATGCTGCGTATCCAAAAATCCCGCGATGAGTGCAAATCAACTCGGGCACTTCATCTCCTACGATTTGAGTAAAATGGGGAGATTCATTCCCCACTGAATCAAAAACTTCATGTTTGGGCCAGTATTCATCCTGCTTAAGTTTGCCTGGATTTTCATAAACATAGGCTGGCTTGCCCGGAAATCCGACGACAAACACGTCATCCCATCCATCCCGATTGAAATCATAAACCCATGCAAAAAAATGATCCGCATACGCTTCCATCGGTTGGGGAACCGCTTCGTATATGGCATGCTTTTTTTCAAAATCGGGACCTTCAAACCAATATGGACCATACACCACGTCAGGATGTCCGTCCTGATTCAGATCGCCAGCATTGGCTCCTTCCGAAAAATAGGTGTCCGTAAGGCGGATCGATTCGAAGGAATGCAACACGTGCTCTTGGGCCGAGCTGAGGAAGGGGCTCCACGCAATCAACAGAGAAAAACAA
>JAQCFT010000162.1 GCA_027619545.1 Verrucomicrobiota bacterium
GCAGCGGGGCCCTACCGCGGGCGGTAGCCCTTGGCGTGGGAGGGATGTGCTGCTGCACGTCCTCAAGCGCGTTCGTCAACGCCATGGACATTCGAACACCTTCAGCGCGATCACGGCCCCGCGGCAGCGGGGCCCTACCGCGGGCGGTAGCCCTTGGCGTGGTAGGGATGTGCTGCTGCACGTCCGCAAGCGCGTTCGTCAACGCCATGGACATTCGAACACCTTCAGCGCGATCACGGCCCCGCGGCAGCGGGGCCCTACCGCGGGCGATGTCTAAATGTTTGTTCATTCGCGGGTGATGGTTTCGTCCAGGTTGAGCAAGACATTGGCGATGGCGGTGTATGCAGACAATTCCGCCGCATCACTCGGTTCATGCTCTTTTTCACCAATCTGAGTCAGGGCTTTCGCTTCCTCCGGATGATTTCGATAGTGATCGAGATAGTGAGTTAAACTCTTCTGAAGAACACTCAATTCCATGGCATCCGGCTGACGCGTCACGGCCAAACGCCAGCCATATGTCAAACGTTCCACATCACTACTTCCCCCCTCACGGATCATGCGTTCTCCCAAAAAACTTGCCGCTTCCACGAACTGTACATCATTCAATGTCGCCAAAGCCTGCAAGGGCGTGTTGGTCGCCCGCCGGGCCACATCGCAACGCTCTCGACCACCCGCATCAAAGATCACCATGGTAGGTGGCGCCACGGCCCGCTTCCAGAATGTATACATACTGCGCCGATAAAGGTCATCTCCGGTGCCTCTGACATACCTCATATTTTTATCATAGGCCACCTCTTCCCAAAGCCCCGACGGTTGATACGGTTTCACACTCGGCCCCCCCTGCTTTTCTTCCAATAATCCACTGATGGCCAGGGCTTGGTCACGTATCGCCTCGGCCCGCAACCGAAAACGTGGGCCTCGCGCCAGCAAACGGTTTTCGGGATCCAATTTGAAAAGAGATTCAGAAACGGCGGAAGATTGACGGTAGGTGGCACTGGTCACAATCATGCGTTGCATCGCCTTGACATCCCATCCACTGCGAATGAACTCCGTCGCCAGGTAATCCAACAAGTCAGGATGACTGGGAAATTCCCCTTGAGCTCCAAAATCATCCGCCGTCTTGACCAGTCCGGTACCGAAATACATTTGCCAGTAACGGTTCACGGTCACCCGAGCGGTCAACGGGTTATCATTCGCCACCAGCCAACGAGCCAGACCGAGCCGATTATTCGGCGCACCTTCGGGTAGCTTGCCCAAACTCACCGGAATACTGGGAAACACCTCTTCTCGGGGCTGGTCATACTGACCTCGATTCAGGAAATAGGCCGGACGCCGCTTTTCCATTTCCTCCATCACCATGACGGTGGTCGTGGCCTGCTTACGCACTTGTTCCAAATCCTTTTTGGCCTTTGCCAATTGCTCACGCACGGGAGCATTGATGGGTGACATTTGACGGTAATGCTCCATCAAAAGCAGATGCTGGTCATCCGTCATTTCCTCCCCAGCATTCAAAGCCGCCAGGATGGCTTCGGAAAATCCTTCCTTGCCATCCAGCGCGGGTTTCAAAGCGGAAGTGAGAGACAATCGAAATCGACCCACTGCATGTTGATTGAAGTTGGCATCGTGCCGCATTCGGATGATAAATTGGGTTCCTTCGACCACCTCTATCGGCTCGGACAAGGTAAATACCGCTGAAGTATCCACTATGTTGGGACGACCATAAATGGCCCAGCCTGTGTTCGACTGTCCATCTATGGTGTTCTCAATGGGATAATTCCCCTGCGAATAAGAAGCTTGAGCTGAGGCGATTTTCACAGGGTGAGGTTCATTGGTGCCGGGTTTCTTTTCCATCACTTCAAACTCGGTCAAAACAAAGTTCCCGTTCACCGAACGAGCAAGCCCGTTGTCGGTTAATTCGGGATGCGTCAGTGTTTCCAAACGAATTCCGGTCAATGTTCCCTGCCCCGGTTTCAGAACCACGGTATAGGTAGGATTGGCTGGATTCGGCCCGGTGGTCAGCCTCGAACCATCCTCGAGCAGTTGAAACACAACGTCCCCAGTGGATTCGGCACTTAAGACGGTAGCGGACTGCCAGGTTGGATTCAATTGCTGGGACTGGATGTCTGCGTTTGTTTGGTTTTTCCATGATTCAAATGCTTCAAGAAATTCTGGTGTATTCAAAGCAAGGGTGGCTTCCAATGCTTCAACACGCTGTTCCACCGCAGAAACTTTGACCTCCATTCCCGGTACCGGAACGGAAATCGTGGGAGTGGCGTTGCCCCGGTTGCCATCACGTCCGTTTTCCGGAACATTGTTGAAGTAGGCGAACAGGGAATAAAACTCCTTCTGGCTGACTGGATCAAACTTGTGACTGTGACATCGGGCGCAACCGACCGTCAGCCCCAACCAGATAGCTCCGGTCGTTTCCACTCGATCAATCACATATTCCACTCGGTATTCCTCCGGGATTACCCCCCCTTCGCCGTTGATGCGATGGTTTCGATTGAAGCCCGAGGCGATGATCTGACTGATCGTGGCGTCCGGCAGCATGTCCCCGGCGATTTGCTCAATGGTGAATTCATCGAAAGGTTTGTTTTGATTGTAGGCGTCGATCACCCAATTCCTCCAGATCCACATCTGACGTTCCTGATCGTTCTGATATCCATTGGTATCGGCATAACGAGCGGCGTTCAACCAATCCAATGCCATGCGTTCGCCGTAACGACTGGACTGCAACAAGCGATCAACCAACCGTTCATAGGCATTGGTGGAACGATCCTGAAGGAAAGCGTCAACCTCTTTCGGAGTGGGAGGCAGGCCGGTCAGATCCAGCGTCACGCGGCGAATCAGGTTTTCCTTACCGGCTTCTTCCGAAGGGGATACCCCTTCCAGCTCCAGTCGACGCAGAACAAAAGCATCAATAGGCTGCCTCACCCAATCTTGAAGGGCAACCTCGGGAACAGGAGGCTGCACCGGTGCGACAAATGACCAATGGGTTTCGTATTCGGCTCCGTTTTGAATCCAGGCGCGGAACAATTCCCTTTCTGCTGGCGACAAGGCAGCATCCGAATCCGGAGGAGGCATCACATCATCGGGATCACTGGTAAAAATGCGTTGAATCAACTCACTTTGATCCGGGCTGCCAGGAACCACAGCGCGCACCCCATCATGATCCCGCATCGCCCCTTCAGCTGTATCCAATCTCAAATCGCCTTTGCGCTGCGCCTCATCGGGACCATGGCAATGAAAACAACGATCGGATAGCAGCGGACGGATATCTCGGTTGAAACTGACTTCACTGGCTGACACAAACGTAAGGAAAGACGATCCAATCATCATCAGAAAGGCAAACAAGCACTTCCCGATGGACGAACATTTGCATGGAAAACGTTGAGGCATCATAGTCATTGGTCGCGCCCAGCCTAAACCAGAAACTGAAAGACAAGCAAGCACGGTTCCCCTACTCTTCTTGGTCAAGCCTCAACAAAAATTGTATACCACAAACAACCATCCATTCACGGATTCGCACTGACCAGGAATGAAATGCGGATACCGGGCCTCTCAATTAATAAGAACATGATATCGAAATTCAAAACAAACCCCCACTTGAAAGAATCACCTTCCCTGTGGTGTTTGATCAGTGTTGTTGCCTTTCATCTGGCGAATCTAAATACCTGGTTGGCGCCCTTGATGATCGTGTTTTTTTTCGGTCTGATCAAGGCAAGCCAACTCGGATCCGCTCGAACAAATTTTTACCGAGGATTGGCGATTGGTTTGTTGATTTATGCATGGCAATTACGTTTCTTTCTCAACATTTTTTCGGAGGCCGCAGTGGTGCTGTGGCTGATTCTTGCCTTTTGGATTGGACTTTTCATGGTGTTGGCCAATCATTATCAGCGTAGCCGAAACATGGCGCTGCAAATCCTGCTACTGGTTTCCTCATGGATGACACTCGAATATTTCCGTGGAGAACTTTACTATCTGAAATTCACCTGGATCACACCGGGGATGGCGTTCTCACCTTCTGATGCTTTAAGCTCAATTGGCTGGATGGGAGTTTATGGGCTCAGCACCTGTTGCCTGGCGATCGCTTCCCTGAGTCTTCTGTTTGAGCCAGCAAAAAGATTAGACTGGGTCTGGGGCTCGACTTTGGTTACCGGCATGTTTTTGGTTTTGGTTTCAGACCCATACCCCTCGCATACCCCATCCAGCCACACCATCGAAATCGGCGGAGTGCATGTCGATGATCCCGGATCAGCCAATGGCCTGCTGGTGTTGGAACGTTTCATGGATCAACATCCGCAAACAGAATTGATCGTTCTGGCAGAATACGCATTCCTTGGAGAACCACCTGAGTCATTGCGGGAATGGTGTCGATCCCGCCAGGTTCACCTGGTGGCCGGAGGAACGCAACCCTTACCTGATGACACCTACTACAACACGGCTTTCGTTATTTCACCAAAAGGAGAAATCGTCCACAAGCAGGCCAAATCCGTCCCCATCCAGTTTTTCAAGGACGGACTTCCCGCGCAAGAACAGGATGTCTGGCAGTCTCCATGGGGTCCGATTGGTATCTGCATTTGTTATGACTTGAGCTATACGCGGGTGACGGATGGGCTTATTCGAAAAGGTGCCACCATGATCCTTGTCCCGACTCTGGACGAGCTGCATTGGGGGAAATCACAACACCTTCTTCACTCCAGGATTGCCCCGATGCGTTCTGCGGAATATCGAGTTCCCATTGTCCGAGTCGGAGCATGTGGGATCAGTCAGGCGGTTGATGAAGGTGCACGGGTAATTGCAAGCACGAGCTTCCCCGGTGAAGGAGCAACACTCCATGCCAAACTGTCACCTTCACAACATGCCCGCATTCCACTGGATCGCTTCTGGGTGTGGATCGCGGGCCCGGTTGTGTTGATCGAACTGCTGGCGTCTGGATACGTCCGTTCAACCAAATGTTCGGCTACTCGAGAACCACCGGCCCGGATCGTGTGAAAGCCGCAGGGTGCAATTTGAATCCCTTCTTTGGATAATAATGCGTCGCGGCAGGAGCACTGAGAAGGATGAGCGTGGCTTCGGGATGCAGATGTTTCTGGGTTTCATGCATCAATCGTTCACCAATCCCCTGGGACTGAAATTTGCGGTCCACCGCCAGGTCGGACAAGTAGCAGCAATAGACAAAATCCGTGACGGACCGGGCCACTCCAACAAGAGTGTCTTCCCATCTGGCAGTGAGAATCAGGTCGGCGTTTTCCAACATGGACCGCAGGCGACTCATATTTTCCACGGGACGTCTTTCCGCCAGTCCGGAACGCACCAGAAGGCTGTGAAATTCTTCGACCTTTAAGTTATTATCAATGGCGAATCGGATCATATAGTTTTAATCAGATGGAATGTGGGATGCTTGATTTATTGAACCGGCCATTCATTGGATTCTGATCGAGCTGTTTTCAAAAAATCCTCCATCCTGCCCACCACGCGACGCTCCCGATCTGCCAGATTGTGTTTTTCACCCGGGTCTTTTGATAAATCGTAAAGTTCAAGAGGTTCTTGAATCCCGTGGCGTACCCCTTTCCAGTCTCCCATGCGAACCGCCTGATGGAATCCGCCTTCGTGGAATTCCCAATAAAGAGGATCATGTTCTTTGGTTCTCCCTTTGAGAATCGCATCAACCATGGACTCCCCGTCCAATCCAACAGGTGCTTTCAATCCCGCCAACTCGCTCAAAGTTGGGAACACATCCCAGGCAGCCCAAACCTGATCGCTGACCTGTCCCGGCTGGACATGCCCTTTCCACCGTATGATCATCGGCGAACGAATCCCCCCTTCATATAGATCCCGTTTGATGCCGCGGAAAGGTCCCGAAGACTGGAAAAAATCTGGATCAACACCTTCCTGGTTATGAGGCCCGTTGTCACTGCAGAAAAATACGATGGTATTCTCAGCCTGACCGGTCTCGTCCAGAGCATCCAGAATCTTGCCGACATGGAGATCCAATCGATAGATCATGGCGGCGAGCATTTTCTGAGGTTCCGGCCAGTCTTTGTCGGCGTAAGGTTTGGTTGTGGGTGCTTCGACGTGTTTGTGGGGGAGCGTGTATGCGAGATAGAGAAAGTAGGGATTTTTGTGAGGCATGCGGATAAAATTGGTGGCGCCTTCTGTGAATTTATAGTGAATGTACAGGCCCTTCTGTCCATTGGCGTTTTGTGGTATTCCCCGCAATTCCTGGTTTCGCCAGAAGTATGGAGGGTAATGATTATGTGCTTCTTTCTGGTTCAGAAATCCAAACCATTCATCGAATCCCTGCAGGTTGGGCAATCCGGTTGAACCCGGTTCGCCTAGCCCCCACTTGCCGATCACGCATGTTTCGTAGGATTTCTGCTTCAACATTTCAGCAACGGTCAAATCGCCATAATCCAGCGGAACCAACCCATTGCCACGAATCCGGGTATGCCCGGTGTGAAGACCGGTCATCAAAACCGATCGCGAAGGAGCACATACCGTGCTACCGGCATAGTATTGGGTAAACCGAATGCCCTCAGCCGCCATCTGATCCAATCTCGGCGTCTCAAAATGCTTTTGGCCATAGCACCCCAGGTCTCCATATCCCAGATCGTCGGCCATAATGAAGATGATGTTCGGCATTTTTGCCGTGGCAGCATGTGCCGTCACCCCTAAGGCAAGGAACATCCCAAGGGCGACAGTGATCACGATGGCACGCTTTTGACAAAACCACTCATCAAGTCTCCCACCTTTGAATGACAGGAATGAAACATGATGACATGCCACATTATTTAAAAAACGCATGTATCTGACATACGCTATTCAAGCACTCGATCAAGTCGAAAACATTCTGGCTGTTCACAAAGTGCTCAAGAAAACGGAGGCAATCAGAAGTGAGTTTCCTCGGCGATGTTAGAAACAATGACGACACGGTCGCATTCCAGGTAGCCCGCGCCCCCCCCCTTGTGCGTCATGGGTAGATACGTGTCGTCCCCGACGCGGCGCCTCATGGCTTCCCTCCCCTGCCTTTCACTGCAAAACGGAAAACCCCACGGCATATGCTCGCCCTTTTTCGCATTGCTTCGCTGGTGATGACGCGTCGGGGACGACACGATCTACCTGCGAAATCGTTTTTACCGGTTGACACCGCTCATAGGGTCGATCAGATTGAAACCATCACTGTAAACCTGCGCACATGACATGAATCCTTCAGCAAGAATGCGATCCAGCCGTTGGCCTTTGATGGTCTTTGTGGGGGTCTGCCTGATGCTCGACATCGGTTGGGCGCAAAGCCTTCAGGACCCAGGCATGGGCGGACGCGGATCCGAACGGCTCATCACCCAGCCCGGTCCCGCCTCACGCGCTGGTGTTCCAGAGTGGCATGTGGAAGAAGCCTTTCAAGATGACATCTTTACCTTTGTCCGCGTTGAATACGGCACAGGGGGTGGATTTGGTCGACGAGGTGGCGGATGGCGGGTTGACTATCCGAATGCAGATTACAATTTCTCCTATCGACTGGAGCAACTTACCTCCATGATCGTGCATCCGGACGGAGCAACCGTCAGCCTCATGGACGATCGACTTTACGATTTCCCGTTCATCTTTGTGATTGATCCACGCAGTCTGGTTTTCCGGGATCAAGAGGCGAAATCTCTGCAAAGATACCTGTTGAACGGAGGATTCATGATGGTCGACGATTTCTGGGGGGAAACCATGAAACGCCACTTTCTTGGAGAAATGGAAAAAGTCTTTCCCAACCGAAAGCCGATTTCACTGGAACTTTCGCATCCCATTTTCAACTCGGTGTTTCCTCTGACCATTAAACCTCAAGTTCCCAGCCAGGATTCAGCAGAGCGCAACAAAGGGCAAGGCGCCTACGAAACCTACGAAGACGAGATCCTTCAACGGTATGGCGAAGGCCCTTATCCCGCAGACTACCTGGCGATCGTCGACGACAACGAACGTATCATGGTATTGATTTGCCACAACACCGATCTGAGTGATGGATGGGAGGAAGAAGGCACAAGTCCATGGTTTTTCTCAAGATTTTCGGAACCTCTTTCCTACCCAATGGGCATTAATATTGTTCATTACGCGTTGACACATTGATTTCGTGACGGCGAATAACTGCTTGACAATTGGCGCCGAACAGCGGCACATAGTTTCACTTTGATGAATAAAGCATACCAACATAACGCATCTCTGATGAGCTGGAAACGCCAAGCTGCTGGCGTCAAGGCAGGCGTATGCTTTTATTCACTTCCGACCATGATTCTGGTCACCAAGAAGGAAAGGCAGCAGGAACCAAAATAACGAAGTAACCCTACTCGGATTTATTTTAAAAAACCCTGCTTGCCGATCGCAAGCAGGGTTTTTTGTTTTTAAATCAGGGATCTTCACCTGGACGATCATGAAAAACACAGCACCCAAACCGAAACCGTCATCCCAATCCATCAGAAGTCTGGCTTCCAGCCTTCCCGCTTCCGTGTGGGTTGTTCTGGTTGGCATGTTCATCAACCGATTCGGCACCTTTGTGATTCCCTTCCTGGGACTGCACTTACGCAAGTCGGGATATACCGAAGCCGAAGCGGGCATCGCACTGGCGTTTTACGGTGCAGGTCACTTTGCTTCCTCCATCATTGGTGGCTACATGGCGGATGCTTTGGGCAGACGTCGATCCATCGTGATCAGCATGGCCCTGGGAGCCATCGCGATCTGGACTTTGTCGAACGTCACCCACATCGTATTGATCAGTGTTTGCGCCTGTTTGGCAGGCTTGACCGCCGAGATGTACCGTCCATCGGCCAGCGCTCTTATCACAGACGAAGTGCCCGAGGAGGAACGCGTCACCGTGTTTGCGATGTTGAGATTCTGCATCAATCTGGGATGGTGCCTGGGGCCGGCCACCGGCGGCTGGTTGGCGACTCATTCATTCATCTGGTTGTTTCGACTGGACGCCATCACCTGCGTGGCCTTCGGGTTATTAGCATGGAAATGGTTGCCGCGTTCGGAAAAAGCCCATGTGGTGATGAAAAGCATATCGGACATCCCAAGAGGGTTAGTGGATCAATTCCGCATCACCATGAAGCACACGGAATTCAGACGCCTGATATATGCCAATGTCTTGGTGGCTTTCTGCTTCATTCAATGGATCAGCACCCTGGGCATTGCCATGGAACAAGCGGGACTTCCTTCGTCATACTATGGAATCATCCTGGGTTTGAACGGCGTCATGATCGTTTTGATGGAGATCCCCTTGTCGACATGGACGCGTCGCTTCAATCCTGCATGGATGATGAGTTGTGGCTACGCATTGATCGGTCTATCGGCCTGCCTGTTGGCATTGCCAAAATCCATGCCCATCTTTTTGATTGGCATGGCGGTATTTACCATCGGAGAGATGATCAGTCTCCCCGTTTGTATGGCCTATGTGAGCAAGATATCCGAACCGTCCCAACGAGGACGATTCATGGGGATGAACGGAGTGTCATGGTCCTTCTCGTTCGCTGTCGGCCCGAGTATAGGAATCATGATGTGCAACCAGTTTCCCAATGGCTTTTGGGCTGGTGTCGGGATTTTGGGATTATTATCAGGCTACATCCTGATCGCTCCTCAAGCAAAACGCGAAGGTGAAAAAGCACGTGTATCCAAATGCGGTGTCACACCCTGAACCAACTCGGACAACAAACGCCCCGTGGCTGGAGCCAGACTCAATCCCAACATATTATGCCCTGTTGCAAAAAAGGTATTTTCCAGGGTCGGGCTTCTTCCGATGACCGGAAGACTGTCCCAAGTCATGGGGCGCCAACCATACCAGGTCTCAATCACCTTCTCAGTGTGAGGTTCGATCAGGTAAGGCTCGGCCGAATACCGCAGTTGCTGGATTCGGGCTTCCGGGATCGAGGTATCAAAACCGACAAATTCCATCATGGAACCCAGTCGATAAGCCCCCTCAAAGGGAGTGACGCCGACTCGGTGTTCGGGAAACAGCATGGGGTATTGTGGACAAAGGTCGGGACGCTCCATGGTCACCGAATATCCTTTGCCCGGCTGAATGGGGATGGAGCATCCCAGTTCCCTCCCCCATGCACCACTCCAAGCCCCCGTGGCAAAGACGAAGGTATCCGCTTCCATGGGACCTTGATGCGTGATAATACGTTGAAGGCGATTACCCAAAGACTCGATCGACAAGACCTGGTTGAATTCCACAAACTGGACACCTTCAGCCTGCAAACGGGCTTTCCACGATCGGCAAAGTGTGTCTGGACGCAACATGGTATCCCCTTCATACAAAAACGCGCCGGCAAGTCCCGGACGCAAGGCTGGATCCAATTCGGGTAATTCGCAGCCTTCAATGCGTCGGGCCTGAACGCCAAACGTTTTGGTCAGGAGCGCATCGGTTTCGGCAAATTCCTTCATGCCTTCAGCCGTCTGCAGAACATAGAGCAGCCCGGATTCTTTCCATTCGCAACCGATCGATTCCTCCTGCAT
Organism: Verrucomicrobiota bacterium; assembly: GCA_027619545.1. Classification (GTDB taxonomy): domain Bacteria; phylum Verrucomicrobiota; class Verrucomicrobiia; order Limisphaerales; family AAA164-E04; genus AAA164-E04. Next base: position 10,495 of record JAQCFT010000162.1, read on the forward strand.
CAAACGCCGATACTCCGACATGGAGGCATCGAGGATGGCCTTCAATTGGTGCCCCGCTTCGATCATGGGATGGTGTCGGCATCGCTTGGCGAACTCCCAGAACCATCGCCACACCTTGCGATCCAAGGTTGGTTTCACTCGAAAGGGCGCGTTGGGTTGAAACAAGGATTTGATCGCAACCCTTATCGCTGCTGGTTCCGTCAATGGCAACACATGACTGGGACACACATAC
>JAQCFT010000163.1 GCA_027619545.1 Verrucomicrobiota bacterium
CAGCCAAATTTCGCGAAGTGGGGCAAGGCGGATGGATCATGTATAAAGAAAAGCAAACGCTGATCTTTGCTCAATTTCCCCAAAGCCGCACGTATGGTTTCTAGATGGGCGTTGCGTTGCTTTTCCCAGGCACTCGCATCAGCAGCGGCGCAGTCTGCCAGGTTCGAAGGCAAACCGATCAAGGTGGAATTCAATCCCATGAGCACATGCCGGCCAAATTCCACTTGAAAAAAGGGCTTCAGGTCAAGTTCCTCCAGGCAACGATCCCAACTATCCAGATGCATGCCGCCAAAACCCCCGAACATGCTCTTTTTTCCTATGTCATGATCCCCGATGATTCCGATAAACTTTTCGCCAAATGCATTGCGTATCTTGCCAAGACATTCCTTTGAACTCTGCAAAGAAGGATCATCAGCCACTCCGATGAAGGCCGAATCACAGCAGTAATCCCCATTACCTATGATACAATCTGCCTCCCCTGCACGTTCAATGAACCGTTGCACATAATGATTCCACCCAAACGGATCACGACGCCACAGGAAATACCGGTACTGTCGAAGCAAAAATCTCAGCAAAGGATGGGATACCGTTCGGGATTCATAATCTCCCCTGGCTCTTTCAAGGTCACATGCAAAATGGATATCGGTGATGACCAGAATCCTGAACTGTTTGGGTGAGCCAGACATGAATAGTGCTAGCGCTTTAAGCGAACGATGAACTCCAGCAAATCTGCCATGTCCTGAACATTCATACCGGCCGAAAGTCCCTCGGGCATCAAGGACCTGCCTGTACCGTGAAATATTTGAACATTGTCGCGAGAAACAGTGACGTTTAGTCCACCAGACTGACGCAGCGTGATGGAAGATTCTGTTTCCTGCCCTACCAGTCCTTCATATTCTTCACCGTCTTTGGTGCTGACAAGGTAGGACATGAACTGTGGCTGAGCCTCCTTGTTAGGAAACAAAATGCTATCCAATAATCGATGTTTACCGGAGGTTTTCACAGAGACCAGATCAGGCCCCACGGCGAAGCCCTCTCCGTTGCCACGATGACAAGTGGCACAACGTTCCATGAACAATCGGTGACCATTCTCCAGATCTGCCTCCAACAACAGGGAAGGCAGGAATGTGGCAGTAAGCGACCCGTCGGCTACAGACTCATGCGGCGTCAATAATTCCCCGGCCAAACTTCGAATGGATGCGGCCTTGTGGCCAAGCAAACCGCGACGCTGGGCAAAGGTTAAATCACCCAGCATATATGGTTTTTCTTCGGCTTCACGCAAAAAGCGCTCAGTCCATGCATGCTTGGAAAGCAAATGAGCGGTGGCGACTTGACGCGATTGAGCCGACCAATGCGGCCAGGCACTCCAGAACCTCTCGAGATCCTGGTCATCCAACGATGATTTCAAAGCTGCCAACAAGTCGGCATGCAACGGCAACCATGCTTCCGCCTCCAACCACTCCCACCATTGTTGCTTGATCTCAGCGGAAAGGAATTGCCCCATCAATGCGATCACTTGTTGAGCCAATTGTTTGTGAGTTAATCCGGAATGACTCAACCAACCTTGGTATTTGTTCCTGGCTTTTTGGGAAAGTCCCTCATTTAAAACAGTCCCCCAGGACTGCCCTGACAGCTTCAAACCCTCTCCCAGGGATGTTAGAAACGCCACTTCACTCAGGCCCACCGACTTGATCTGCAGCCAAGTAAAACCCAGGGAAATCCGCTCTTTATCCCCCGAGGCTCCCAGCATCCGATAGAACGCCGCTGCATCATGAAAAACCGAAGCACCCGTATCTCGCATGACAATCAGTTTATTGAGAAACTCGGTCTGACAGTTCCCCATCGCCTGCAAGACGGCAAACTGCAGCCAGCGTTTATCCTCGGTTTCCAACGCCATGGCCTGCCACAACAATGAAGCCTGGGCCCCTGAAGCAACCGGATGCCGCGCCAGGGCCAGGATCGCCTGGAAGCGCGCTTCTCGATCCAATACAAGATCAGTCATGACACCAAGCCATGCCTCTCTACTGACGGGCAACTGATCCATATGGCCCACACGTCGTAACATGGCCAGGCGCACTTTGCTCGAATCATCCCTCAGCCCATCCAAAACATCGTCAGCACCCAATTCCCCCAAACCATCCAGCACTTGATACGCATCCATCCGGGCGTCAGAGCGATCTGAGTGTTTGATCACATCACGCAAAACAGGCACAAGGGATGCGTCCTGTCGTTCATACAGCAAACGTGTCGCTGTGATCCGATGCCAGGTATTTGAATGCCCCAACATGGAAATCAAATTGGCTGTCTCCTGGTGCCCAGGCATTGGGCGCTGGGAGAATTGGGCACCCTTTCTTTTCAGTCGATAGATTCGTCCCCGATCATTTCCGCTGTTGAGGTCCAGAAACTGTTTGATCCCCGCCGGGATAGACCATGGGTGCTCGATCACTTCCCGATACATGTCCAGAATGTAAAGGTTGCCATCCGGACCATTGGCGAATTGCACGGGACGAAACCAATTGTCGGATGACCTTACAAACTCCGTCCCCTGTTCCGCCGCCGGCCGGCGCGCCGTCCAGGTGTAACCGTTGCGGAAAAGTTGTTTGCGGTGCACCAAATTACTCCCGCAATCCGCAGTGAACGCATTTCCAAAAAACTCATCCCCCCAGGCATCACCCGTAAAAATGGTCGCTCCGGTTGCTCCGGTAAAATATCCCGAGGGAGTTCCACCTCCTTCCACCGGTCCTCCCACGGCGCCAGCCACGCGCCACTTGGTCCGGATCACACGCCAGGGTTCATCCGGACTGATCCGGAATACGGGAGCGGCGGGGCCGTCCTCGGCAATACTGATTCGCGCCAGACGAGATGGCGCCAAGGGATTGATTCCGGCATACACATCGTCGTAAACCACATGCTGCAGGTGATCACTGTTGCTGCACACAAACTTTTCACCATTCGCATCAAACGACATCCCATTTTGAGCCCCGCCACTTTCGGGACGAATATCCAGCGAACGCGGATCGAAAGAGAAATCATGACCACGCAAATTGACAGGTTGCTGCCCCGGAACCATCGGTGAATAGACCCGACCGCCCACCAATCCCGTCGCGCCATGGATTCGATTATCCGCTCCCCAATGAAAGGAGTTCATCATGGCCTGCATGTTGAGCTGATCCACCCGGTAAGGTGCGCTGTCCGCCGCAAAACCTGTAAACACCTTTCGACGCAGATCCGCAATACCGTCGCCATCGGTGTCTTTGAGATAATAGATATCCGGCGTTGCTCCAACGAATACTCCGCCGTCATAACAAACAAGCGCTGTGGGCCAAGGAAGGTCCCGAGCAAACACATGGCTGTGATCAAAGATCCCGTCCTGATCTTCATCGATCAAAAAACGAACCCGTCCCAGACGTTCCGGACGCCGCTCCGAATAACCGATCATCTCCACCACATAAGCACGTCCGAAAACATCAAAATCCATGGCGACCGGATCCACCACCAAAGGCTCCCCAGCCGCCAACTCCAGCTCGAACCCCTCCTTGACCTCAAAGGTATCCATCACCTGTTCAAGTTCGGTTGGTTTCAGTCTTGGCAAACGTTCGGCATCGGCTACGGGCTCGGCGGCATTGCAGATGCCACACAAACTTGGGATCAATGCGAACAGCAAGCTTCGGAAGGCTATTTGCCATCGTTCCATACAGATGAGCCATTGTTGATTCATATACGTTTTTGTCATTTTTTTTCGCTTGATTCCACTGAGCCTTTGACACTCCTCGAAGTCATGGCTTCGGCCAACTGCCCCAGAGCTTCGGCGCGGTTTACAGCCCCTACCAGTCGCTTCTCACGACGATTATTCACCACCGGCACATTGCGCATTTCAGCCTCCAGCAAAATGGGCAAAGCCTCATCGAGACGTTGTCCCGGTGTGAGGCATTTGGAAGCGGGCCGCATGATATCATAGGCAATCACACTCTTCAACTGTTCCCCCATGTGCAAATACTCTTTCAGATCACTCAAAGCCACCATCCCCAGCAAACGGTTCTGATCGTCCACGACGGGTAGAAAATGAAACGAACACGTAATGAACCGATCGGCAATATCCGGAAACAGACAATTATCCCGCAGCGGGGGCACGGGATGTCGCATGAGATCCCCCACCCTTTGCCGGGAAGCTTCACCGACCTGATCAGATTCCCAGGTGCCGTCCATCCCCCTGGCATAGAGTGCCTCGGTGTAGATATTGGAAGAATGCACCTGTCTGGCGACCAGAGTAGCGATGGCGGAGGCGATCATGAGCGCAGGCATGAGGTTGTAATTCAACGAAATCTCAAAAACCATGATCATCGCCAGCAGCGGGCTGTGCGTGGTGGCCGCCAGCATGCCGCTCATGCCGACCAGGGCGAACACCCCGACAGGAATCCCCAGGTGCCATTGTTCCTGCAGGGTATAAAGTCCAAACACACCACCCAAAGCAGCGCCCAAAAACAAAGTCGGCGTCATCACACCGCCCACGGCTCCCGAACCAACAGCAACAATGGTCGCCAACCAGCGGAGGGCAAACAAAGCGAGCACCGCGGTCAACTCCATTTGATGCGCCAAAATCAGGTTCACCCCGGAGTAACCATTCCCCAAAACCTGAGGAAAAGAATAAGCAACACCACCTATGGCCAGCCCCCCCAACCCGAGTTGCAATGGAAGCGGCATCGACATTTTCTGCACCAAACCGCGCAACCAGTTCATGGATTTCAGAAACAATGCTCCCACCAGACCGCACACTATCCCCAGAATCACGAACCAGGGAAGCTGGATCAGGGTGATGGTCATTTCGGAGGAAGCATGATAAAGCGGTTCCATTCCAAAGAAACTTCGGGAAACCATCGAAGCAATCACCGAAGAAAACACCAGCGGTGCGAACAAGTGCATGGAAAAATTGCCAAGGACAATGTGAGCCGCAAAAACCGCTCCGGCAATTGGGGCATTATAAGCAGCCGCCATCCCGGAAGCGGCCCCACAAGCCACCATCAATCGAACCCGATAAGGATGCCACTTAGCCAAACTCCCCCACTTTGAAGCGAGCGTGCTGGTAAACTGGGTAATGGAACCCTCACGGCCAATCGTAGCACCCGAAATGATACTGACCATCGAGGACAAAGCCTGACTAACGGCACTTCGAAAGGGTAACTTACCATCCCCCATCGAAACAGCTTCGAGAAAATTATTACTTCCCTTCCTACCCGCCCACCTGAGTCCCAGATAAAGCATCAGACCTGCAGCAATTCCCCCGAGAACGGGAGCCAGCAAACGCTCCCATTCACTCCCCTGAAACGGGGACAGGTCATTGGCACCCTGCTTCTTCCAGACCAGATGTTGAAAACCTACAATAATCTGCACGAACACCACATTCACCACGCCCCCGATGACGCCGATTCCCCCGGCAATCACCAGATGCAAGGCTTCTTCGGTGAATCGAAACCGTTCCCTCCACGCCAAAAACCCCTGCCAATGCCGACGCACGAACAAATGACAGGATTGCAACAAAGATTGAACCATGGCCCCGATACCTTTCACGTGCCTCCTTTATACTTGGAACCAGAAGAACTGGCGAGTGTTGGTTTTGTTTGAGATGAGTCAAGGACTGACTTGACTAAGCGGGCCGTCTTGCGGAGTCTGTTGACATGCAAATTCCTTTGGATCGATTTTTTCGACAGTTGCGCCCATCTAGTTTGAGCCGATACCTGGCAGGAACCTGTCTGACTGCTTTCGCTCTCTTGTGTGCTGCGCCATTGCAAGCAGCCAAGCGCCCGAATATCGTGTTCATTTTCAGCGATGATCATGCAGTTCAGGCCATTGGTGCGTATGGATCGAAGGTCAACCGCACACCGCACATTGATCGGTTGGCTCACGAAGGTGCTTTGTATGTGAATTCCTTTTGTGCCAATTCGCTGTGCGGCCCATCACGTGCCTGCATTTTGAGCGGCAAACATAGTCATTTGAACGGTTTTTTGCGTAATGGGGACCGCTTCGACCCGAATCAGACAACCTTTCCAAAACTGCTGCAAGGAGCCGGATACAAAACCGCTGTTATCGGCAAATGGCATCTGGGCAGCGATCCGGTAGGGTTTGATTACTGGGAGATCCTTCCGGGTCAGGGCAACTATTACAATCCGGACCTCATACAGATGGATGGCACCCGCAAACGCTACCAGAACTACTGTACCGACCAAATCACCGACCTGGCGTTGGACTGGATGAAGGAACAGAAAGAAAGCGACCAGCCATTCATGCTGATGTGCCAGCACAAAGCGCCCCATCGCAACTGGTCCCCTCACCCGCGTCACTTTGGACGTTATCCCATGGGCAGTATTCCTGAGCCGGATTCATTGATGGATGATTATGCGGGCAGATCCAAACTGCTTCAGGAAAACGAAATGACGATCAAGGATCATTTCCACTGGGGACACGACGCAAAGTTTCATGGGGACAATCAGTTCACGGAACACTTCCAGAACCTTGGAAACGGAGAATATGCCCGGATGACTCCCGAACAAAAGGCGACTTGGGACGAATACTATGAGCCGCAAAACCAGTCTTTCATCCATAAGATGAAGTCGGGAGAAATGTCAGAGGAAGAAATCCTCCGCTGGAAATACCAGCGATACATGCACGATTACCTTGGGTCCGTCCAGGCGGTGGACGACAGTGTCGGGCGCATTCTGGATTTCCTTGACCAGAACGACCTTTCCGAAAACACCATTGTCATTTACTCCTCCGACCAGGGATTCTATCTGGGCGAGCATGGTTGGTACGACAAGCGCTGGATGTTCGAAGAATCACTCAAGATGCCTTTCCTCGTCCGCTGGCCCGGCAAGATCAAACCCGGCACACGTTCCAATGCGCTCATTCAGAACATTGATTACGGCCCCACCTTTTTGGACATCGCCGGGGTGGACGTGCCGGAAGAAATGCAGGGACGCAGCCTGAAACCTCTGTTCGAGAACGGTGGCGCCAAAACACCGGATTGGCGGGATGCGATTTATTACGCCTACTATGAAAATGCCGCGGTGCATGCCGTCCCGATTCAGGATGGTGTTCGGACCGAAAACCACAAACTCATGTTTTTCCCTCGCACCCGTGAGTGGAGTCTGTTTGATTTGGCCGCCGATCCGCATGAAATGAAAAGTCTCCACAATGATCCTGCTTACAAGGATATCCTTGCAGGCCTGCAGCAAAGATACAATGACATCCGAACATTCTATGACGTGAACCCGGCAGTCATCCCCAATTCGCGCGGCGATGAGGGCTGGTGGAACGAACGGGACCAGGCAAAACGCGCCATTGTGCGTGAAGGAAACGTCGATCTCGCCTTCATCGGGGATTCCATCACTCAGGGCTGGGAAGGCAACGGCAAGGAGGTATGGGCCGAATACTATGCCAATCGTAAACCGGTGAACCTCGGATTCGGCGGGGACCGTACCGAACATGTGATCTGGAGACTGACAAAGGGACACCTCAACGGTATCTCCCCTAAAGTTGCCGTCGTCATGATCGGGACGAATAACACTGGCCATAAGGCACAGGATCCTGCGGAAACGGCGGCAGGCGTTCAGCGCATTCTGGACATTCTGGAAGAGCGTACACCGGACACAAAAGTGCTACTGCTCGGAGTCTTTCCCAGAGGTCGCACTCCCTTCGACCGTGGACGAATCATCAATCAGGGTATCAACCAGATCATTCGCCGTTACGCGGATGGAAAGCGTGTCCACTACTTGGACATCGGCGAAGTCTTTCTCAATGAGGATGGTCAACTGCCGGCATCCATCATGCCGGATGCGCTGCACCTGAATGCCGATGGATATCGTCTGTGGGCGGAAGCCATGGAACCCAAACTGAAAGAACTGGGCCTTTAATCCGCCCTGCATACCGTCATAACCATCAGAACATGGATACAAACCCTATATTGATCCCTCTGGATGTACCAACCTCAGAGAAAGCCATCGAAATCGCCAAGGTCCTGTCGCCGCACGTCGGCGGTTTCAAGGTTGGACTGGAACTTTTCACACATGGAGGCAAGGAAGTCGTTCAGGACATCAAGCAATTTGGGAAAGAACTTTTTCTCGACTTAAAATTTCACGACATCCCCAACACGGTCGCCAAAGCGGTGGCAAATGCCACTCGATTGAATGTGGATTGGTTGACCATTCATTGCTCAGGCGGTCCGGAAATGGTCAAAGCCGCAGAAAACGCTGCTCAGGAAACCGCCGCTACATTGGGCATCAAGGCACCGGTTGTTCTCGGAGTCACGGTGCTCACGAGCATGAATCAGGATCAATTGACTGCCACCGGCGTGAAGGATGCCGTTGAAGATCAAGTCGCCCGGCTGGCTGAAATGGCCGTTTCCAATGGATTGCGCGGATTGGTCTGCTCCCCCTTGGAACTACCGCGACTAAGGAGCATCCTTCCGGATTCCATCCATCTGGTCACCCCCGGCATCCGAGCCAAAAGTGATGCCATGGGAGATCAGAAACGCACCCTCGGGCCGAAGGAAGCCATGGACGCAGGAGCCAGCCGTCTTGTAATAGGTCGCCCTATCACAGCCGCTCCCAATGCGGCGCTAGCGGCCCAAAACATTTACGAATCCCTGCTTTCAAATGGTGAATAGTAAATAGTGAATGGTGAATGGTGAATTAAACTCGCCGGGTGAGGTAGAGCGTGGCGTCTCGGCGCGCAACCCTCAGGACATCCTTATTCCGGAATCACCACACAAAGGAAAACCCAAGGACACCCAACACCCAGCTTTCCAAATCGCGGGCTTCCCAAAACGAACGTTCATGGCAATTCCGACGCCGCGAGGAACGCGCAAAGGATCCACGCAGTCGCGGGACAGGCAGGCACGTTCTACCTTGGGCATGCTGCAGGTAGATTCTAAAATTTACCGGAAAATCAACGGCAGCAACTCGGTCAAATATCGTCGCCAAACACGCCATTCGTGACCACCTTCAGTCAGGCGCCAGGTGTGTTGAATGGATTGTTCTTGGAGCCAGGCGACAAAGGTTTCATTACGTTCCAAAAGAAAATCCTCTTTGCCACAAGCAATCCAAAGCAATTCAGGGCGCCTGGATGAGGTGGCATCTTTGAGAGTCGAAAAGTGTTCATTCAAATTACCACCAGGCGCCGCCGAACTGAATCCGCCCACCCACTGAAATAGATCCAGATGTGTCAGCCCAATGTCAAGAGACTGTCCACCTCCCATCGACAAACCAACGATTGCCCGTTTTGAAGCATCCGTTTCAATGCGATAATGCCCCTCCAGAAATGGAATCAATTCGTTGCGGATTTCGGCATCCAAAGCGCGTCGGTTATCTTCACTGTAATTCTCGGGACGCTGTCCATCCGGAATGAGAACAGGATGGCCATTCGGCATGACGATGATCATCGGTTTGGCACGCTCATCCGCCATCAAATTATCGGCAATAAAATGAGCCCTTCCCACTTCAGTCCAAGCGGTTTCATCATCCCCGAAACCGTGTAAGAGGAACAAAACAGGAAACCGAGCCTCACGATCAGAAACATAGGAAGCCGGGGTGTAAACGAGCAATGAACGTTGGGATCCGGCTACCAATGAGTGATAGTAATGGCGATGCACGGTTCCGTGAGGCACATCTTTGAGAGCATGCAGCGATTGAGGGTTTTCTCCGGGGACTTCCACCATGGAGTTGAGTGTACGCCATTTTTTGACGTTCCGGTTTTTGGGATCAATGGTCAATGCGCCATCCACCGCAAAACTATAACTGTAAAGATCCGGTCCAAACGGTCCGACGGTAATCTCCCAGTTCCCTTCCCCTGCTTTGTGCATCTGCACCGAACCAATGCCTGGCAATCCATTCAGTTGAACTTTGCCTGCACCCGGTGAATACAGGGTGAATGTCACCGTTCGGTCCGCGTGCACGACAGGCTGAGCTTTGGCCTGGGAGAAAAGGAGGATCAAGTTCAGGCAGCACAAAGCAATACCCATCGGTCGTATTTGAGTAAGCATCAAGCATGAATACCAAAACAATGCCCCCGAATCGAGGCCTTATCATCAAACCATCTCAACGTTTCAAAGATCGTTTGGAACTAAAAACTTGGCAAATCAACCAAGTTACACAATGGTTTGAGGCGATGAATTTGCCGGCGGATTATCACATGCACACCCCCCTTTGCCATCACGCCAAGGGTGAACCCTGGGAACTGGCGGAGCAAGCGGTGGCCAAAGGATTGACCGAAATCGGTTTTTCCGAGCACAACCCCATGATGAAGGATGATTGGGATGACTGGCATATGTACCTGGAGGACCTGAACCTCTATGTGGAAAATGTCCGCAAGGCGCAGACAGATTTCCCCGAATTACAGATCAAGCTGGCATTGGAAGTCGATTTCATTCCGGGGCATGAAGATTGGGTTCGGGAACTGGAAAGCAAACGTTCCTTCGATTACTTCATCGGATCGGTGCACTACATCAGCGACGAATTCGACATCGACAATCCCAACAAGAAAGATCGGTGGGAACAAGGAGATGTGGATGGTATTTGGGAGGCCTATTTTGACCGGCTCACCCAAGCCGCAAGTTCCGGACTATACCAGATAATCGGTCACGCCGATTTGTGCAAAAAATTCAACTACCGACCGCAAAA
>JAQCFT010000164.1 GCA_027619545.1 Verrucomicrobiota bacterium
GGAGCCATCAAGGCAACCGCCAAGTGGCCTGCATCCGGTTGGATGCGTTGGATTAGGTAGGACTCCATTTGATGAATAATGCCTCTTTTTCGAAGTGGCCGGTATTTTTGTTTGAAGCGCTCAGCGCTTATGGCGCCACTCTGTACTCGACTTATTTTTATTTTTGTCTGACTGGAATTTTTCATTTTTCCAACAAACAAAACTTGATGGTAGCCGGCGCAAACGGTTTTTTTGCGACCATCGGAGCGTGGTGGGGAAGCCGTTTCTCAGATAAAATCGGAGGAAGGAACATGCTCAGGCTGGGAATTGTCTGGGTCATTCTCATGTTGGTTATTGCCGGTTGGTATCAAAGGTCGGTTCAAATTCAGATCATCTGTTTTTTAGGCTGGTGTATGGGGATCAGTGTGACCTGGCCTGTGCTGCAGTCTCTGATCAGCGAGGGGGAACCGGAATCGAATTTGCCTCGGCGAATCGGAATGTACAACCTCGTTTGGTCCTGTCTGGGGGCCGTCGCTTATTTTACAGGAGGTGCCTTGATCCAGTTTTTTGGTATGAAGGTTATCTACCTGTTGCCTATTGGGATGCATGTGGTGCAGCTGGTCATCGATGCATGGTTTGACAAGCGGTCTTCTCGAACGGACGCTGTTTCAGACCGCTCATCGATTGCTTCGGACACACCTGCCGAAACCGGTTTTCCTCACCGTCCGATAGCCCGGGCAAGATTCTTTCTGCGCATCGCATGGTTGGCGAATCCTTTCGCCTACATTGCCATTCAATGCCTGGTGCCGATCATTCCTTCCATCGCTGAAAAGCTGCACTTGAATACTCTGGCAGCCGGGGTGGTGTGTTCTGTGTGGATGTTTTCAAGAATGTTTGCTTTTTTCATGCTCTATCGATGGCAAGGGTGGCATTACCGCTTTCGTTGGTTCGCCGGGGCGTTGGTGACATTGTTGATCAGTTTTGTTGGCATCCGTATCACGCATTCCGTTGGTCTGTTGGTCCTCTTTCAGGTGGCCTTTGGTTTGGCGGTAGGCTTGATCTACTATTCTTCTCTCTATTACTCGATGGACCTGGGGCGCGGCAGCGCCAAACACGGGGGAATTCATGAAGCTGCCATTGGCTGCGGTGTCTTTGCCGGTCCCGCGCTGGCTGCGACCTCGTTACACCTGGCTCCGGGTTACCCCAATGCTGGCGTCTGGGCAGCCGGATTGCTCATGGCTGTCGCATTTTCAGGTGTCCTCTACATGCGAATACGGGCATGGTGAATTTTTTGGTTCACCATTTACCATTCCCGAGTCACAATTTGTCCATGCATGTGGTTTTGGTTGAACCGGAGATTCCTCCTAATACCGGAAACGTCGCCCGCTTGTGCGCGGCGACCGGGGCACGATTACACCTGATTGAGCCTTTGGGATTTCGTTTGGAAGACAAGGATTTGAAGCGAGCGGGGATGGATTATTGGAAACATGTAGAATGGACCAAATGGCCCAATTGGCAGGTGTTTCTTGAGCATGTCGATCAAGCCGGAAACATTTGGTTCGTTGAATCGGATGGTCCACGTTCTTATTCAGAAGTGACTTATGGTCCGGATGATTACCTTGTATTCGGTAGGGAAACCGCCGGATTGCCCATGGTTTTGGTCAGGGAGCACCCGGAACAATGGTTGCGCATTCCCATGATGAACCAGGATGCTCGCTCGCTAAACCTGTCCAATTGCGTTTCCATCGTCCTTTATGAAGCTCTTCGCCAAAACGGATTCGCCGGTGAGGTTCGATAACACAGCAAGGTCCACCAACAGCTTCCCCTCCCATACAACTCCTAATCTTGATCTCATCCCCAACCCGATCCCATTATTCATACCGATACTTCACCACCCAGGGATCTCCTGTCTCCTCCTGAAACGCCTTCAGCCGATCCTGCAGTCCCTCAAGAGTCCGTGCAAATTCGGGATTCTCAGCCAAGTTGTTGATCTCATCGGAATCGGCTTCCATGTTGTAGAGTTCGTGACGGGGGCGTTGGATGTAGTTTCCAATGCGTCGTTTGCCGTAGAGAGCTTCATCCCCGTTTCTGACGGCCGCCTGCCAGGTGGGAGATGCGTATAAATCCGAGGCAAACGGGTAGGGGAGTTGGTGGGCAAGATTCAACAGGTACTTGTATTGACGCGTTCGGATCACGCGCATGGGATAATACATGGTGATTTCGTGAAACGTATGAGAAGCAAAAACGGCATCCCATCCAACGGGATGCTCCTGATCCAATGTGGAAAGAAAAGATCGCCCGTGGAATGGATAGTCCACCCTGCGTCCGTTCTGGGCGCTTGTTTTCAACGATTCAGGCTCCATACCGGCAAATGCCAGCAGGGTGGGCGTCAAATCCGTCCAGGAAACCATGGCATCGGTGGCGAGTCCGCGTTGGGCTTGATCTGGACTTCTTACGATCAGGGGCAAGCGCATTCCGGGTTCGTAAAGAGTCGTCTTCGCCCCGGGAAAGGCGATGCCATTGTCTGATAAATAAAGAATCAAGGTGTTTTCATATTGGTTGGCATCCTTAAGAATCTTCACCAGTCGTCCGAGTCCCTGGTCGATGCGCGAAACGCTTTGATAATATTGGGCCAGCTCCGCACGGCATTCGGGGGAATCGGGAAGGTAGGGCGGGACGATGACATCGTCTGGATTGTAGGTGACTTCCTCAACACCATCGTAGTTTTGATTGTTGCCAAAAAGATTGGGGCGGTAAGGGAGATTCTCGGCGTAACCTCCACCACGGTGGGGGTCGGAGGTGCAAAAGTACAGGAAAAATGGAGTCTCCTTGTCGTTCTCGATCCAGTTGCGGCATGTTTCTGCCATGCTGACCGGGTTGCGCGAACCTCCCTGATTACCTGTGATGTGTTGGTCAAATGCGTAGATTTCTTCCGGAGCAACATGATATTTGCCAATGCGCGCCGTACGATATCCAGCTTTGGACAGCCAAACCGGAAGGCTGACGACGGTATCCCTGGTTTGAAACCGGTGGTAGCTATGTTGGTGACCATATTGTCCGTTCGTGTGGTTGTGCAGTCCGGTCAGGATGACCGATCGGCTGGCACTGCAACTTGCGGTTGTGCAAAAAGCGTAGTCAAACCGTGTGCCATCCTTTGCCAGGGCATCCAGATTGGGTGTTTGAATGACCGGATTGCCATAGCACCCGGCGTCTCTTCCCTGGTCATCCACCACGAACATAACGATGTTGCGTGCGGGTTCCATGGGCTTTTGCCGGTCTTGTGCCAGAAGACCGCTCATCAGTCCTATCGAAAGCGAAAGGATGTTCAGGGTAGTTTTCATGGTTTTGATTGAAACAGGTCCAAAAGTGTTTGCGTCATGGCTGCGACGCCGGTTTGAATCGTGGTTTCAGGAAGTGGGGCAAACTGACTGGAATGAAGCGAGGGAAGCTTGATTTCTCCTTTGAGAAACCGCTCATGTTGCTTCGGATCAACGGCCCCCAGCCACAGCATGCAGACAGGCACCTTATGTTCAGTGCGTCCGTATCGGCCGAAATCCTCTCCACCCATTACGGGATTCAACTCGAATACGTTCTCCTCTCCAATTGCCTTGTTCAGACTGCTGATCACTAGACGCATCAAGTCCGGATCATTATAAGTTGCCGGAGTGAACACATCATCCAACTCCACAATGGGCATGAGATCCCCGGGAATACCGGCCGCCTCCGCTTGTCCCTTTACGATGCGTTTGATGGATTCGATGAGCGTTTGACGCACTTCATCCGTGTAAGATCGGAGAGTCAACTGAAGTTTGACTTCATTTGGGATGATGTTGTGTTTGGTGCCTCCGTGAATGGACCCGATGGTGACGACTGCAGGCTGGGTGGCGTCCACCTCGCGACTGACAATGGTTTGAAGCGCCAGCACCACCTGCGCGGCCAGAACGACCGGATCACGGGTTGTATGAGGGTAAGCGCCATGCCCCCCGACACCACGGAGAGTGATGTTCACCGAATCGACATTCGCCAGCGCGAATCCGCTGACATATCCCACCGTGCCGGAAGGTGTCTGTGCATTGACATGCAGGGCAATGGCAGCATCCGGCACAGGGAATTTCTCGAACAGCCCGTCATCCAGCATGGCCTTGGCGCCCGCTCCTTTTTCTTCAGCCGGCTGGCCAATCGCGACAAGTGTGCCTTTCCATTGATCCTTCATTTCCGTAAGCAACTGGGTGGTCCCTGTCCAAACGGACATGTGAATATCATGTCCGCAGGCGTGCATCACTCCGACTTCGGTTCCGGCATCGTCGTTGGTTTTGACCTTGCTGGCATAGGGGACGCCGGTTTCCTCCACAATGGGGAGTGCATCCAAATCGGTGCGCATCAGGATGGTCGGGCCTTCGCCGTTTCTCAGAACTCCCACAATGCCATGTCCGCCCAGTTGGGTGCTGACCTCAAAACCCAGACGTTGCAGATGAGAGGCCAATTTCCCAGCGGTTTCTTTTTCGTGATAGGAAAGTTCAGGATGACTGTGCAGATGTTTATAGAGCTTTAACCAATCCGGCAGGTGCCTTTTGATTGCGTGGGATAGGGCGGGATTCACTGAGGTGGCCGCCTGAACAGTTGTTGGATCAAACGGCAAGACCATTCCCAGGACCGATAACAAGACCACACCGATGTGCTGCTTAATGGATCGTTTCATGCTTGATAAGCGATCATCTCCGAAGTGGCAGGAAAAGTCCACCCCTGATGTGTGGCTCAAACAAGTGTCTGGGTCAAATGGTCTTCACGGTGGTCGTTCAGCTCCATCAGGGAGCTTTCATGGAGGGATACTTCCGCACTCTCACAATATAAGCCGATGTATTCACCTTCCAACTCGCGAACGACCAGCGAAAGGCAAACCACCCCGTCGATGGAAAGTTCCGCGTAGTGGCCGTATCGGATGAATTCAAAGGCGTAATCCAGTGTGGTGCTAGGCTTGAAGTTGTTTGATTGTAGGTTTTCAAATTCGTAGTCCTTGTAAATATCCTGCGGGTTCTTGCGCCAGCGACGAATCTGAACAAGTCCTTGTACGGTATCCAGGGAGATATAATAGGCATCCCCGTCCTCATTGGCATCGAAAACCAATCCACACTTGCCCAGCCCGACAATTTTGATTTTGCCTCTCCAGAGAAAATCTTTTGAAGGATTCTTGAAGCAGAACACTTCATAACCGCTGACACATGCAAACTCGTGGAAGTGTTCGGTTTTCTTGTGCCAGCCACTGGGGTTGTTGAGCACGCTTTTGAATTCGGGAAATTGAGTGTGTTCCAGAGTGTTTTTGATCTTATCTCCCCAACGGTAGAAGCTTTTCAATACCAGCTTGCCGTGAATGTCGACGTCCAGTTCCTTGGGCGGACAAAAGGTGCGGTGAGCGGTTTCGACATCTTTCCCTGACGCGTAAAATGAGTATAGCAACAAATGGCCTTCATCGTAGGTGATGCGTGCGGCGTAATTGCCCTTCGGCATCAGCACGTTGTTGTGGTAGGCATGGTATTCACCCTGAAACTGTTTGCTGTACCAGTAATGCACCTTGATATCTTCCCGGATGGAGCCGATCAGGTAATAAGTGCCTCTGATTTTGACCAGGCAGGGGCATTCCACGTCATCATACACATAAGGTACGAAAAGAGGCGGATACAACTGATGTCCCTCCTTGGTCAGCTCAACCAATCCCACACAGCCACGCCGGGAGATGGAGCCCGATTTGATGCGTGCACAGACCAACAAAAAGCGCCGATCATTCTCTGTGAAAAGATAGGGGTCGCGAAAGCTGACCCACTGTCTGACGTTGTCTATTTTTGATTCGTAAGGATCATTTGGTTCGATAGGGAAGGGGAGGGAGTTATCCTTTTCCCAATGCATCAAGTCTTTCGAAACAGCCCTGCCAATGCGTTGATAATGTCCCTTTTCTTCCTGGCTCAAACCGGTGTAGTGCATGACATACTGGTCACCTTCCTGGGTGACATGCATGGTCCACAGCATGTCGTCATCCCACTCTCCCGGATCTCCCACGAACAGCGCATTTTTAACGCGTTTCCATTGGATGCAATCCTTTGAGACGGCATGAGCAATGTAATCATGATTGGGAAGTACCAGGTGGAAGAGATGATACGTTTCGCCCACTTTGATGACATCAATGTCTCCAATTTCCCATTCCCTAAAACCGCGTCCTGAGTACATATATTCTGTTGTCGTTGTTGTTTGATCTTTGGTTAGCCTAACTTGAAGATTTGTGGTGGAAAAGGATTTCGAGGTTTAAAATCCATAGTGCTTCAATCCTTCCAGAATGCCTGCGGAACTTTCCCTGTCAGCAAAGTAAACTTTGCGACTGCCTCGAAGATGTTCCAGTTCCTTGGCGTGATTTCCGACGACAATCGCCTTTGAGGTGTTGGAGATCATGTCCAGATCATTTCCCGAATCACCACAAACCAATGTTTGGCTGAGAGGGATGGACCACTTTTGACTGATATACCGGACTGCCCGTCCCTTGGAACCACGGCGGGGTAGTATGTCAAGATAGGCCCCGCGAGTGGTCATCACGTTGAGCCGCCTGGAAAATGGGGCCAGGGCTTCTTTCAACTCGTTTTCGTCGTAACCTTCCTCAGATATATAGTAAGAAATTTTGAAAGGATTTTGGTTTTCCGGTTCTTGTTCCTTGACCCCTTTGACTGAAGAAACGGCTTCCACGATTTTTTCACGGTTCCAACGATAATGGATATGCTTGTGCCATCCTTTGTCGAGGTTTGCCTCACTGAGACCATAGTAGATGTAGGAGCCCACGGAACTGATGACGACATCAGGGGTTGGCATGTGATGCTCGGACAAAATGTCTCGGATTTTTCCCAGAGATCGACCGGTTGCCACGCCGAAGACGAATTGGTCTCCTCGGTCTTCCAAAAGCTTTCGCAATTCATCCAGACCTTCGTAATTTTCCGACTCACTGATCAGTGTGCCGTCAATGTCGGAGATCAGCATTTTCTTGGCGGTTGCCAGTCGTTTTTGGGTTCGGGTGTTTTTGGTCACTTGCTTGTTGCCGCTTTCCTTGGAGTCTTCCATTGTTGATTTTATCAGCCGGAGGTATTTGTCCACATGAGACTTCCAGCTGTAGTGTGTGTGAATGTTCCGGATGCCCTGGTTTGAAAGTTCCATCCATTGTTCATTGTTGATGAGCGCTTTTTTCAAAGTCGCTCGGATCTCATCGGTATTGTACGGGTTCACCACAAATCCATTTTGACATGTGGGGACGATTTCGGCCGGCCCGCCATGGTTGGTGGCGACTACCGGACATCCACAACTGGTGGCTTCCAGAATGGTCAGACCGAATTGTTCGGTCAGAGCTACGTTTGAAAAAACTCCCTTTTGCCTGGCGCATAGGCGATAGATTTCAGGCACTTCCAGGTCCGTGTCGTGCTTTTTGGGTATCGCCAGCTTGCCGTAGAGGTTGTACTTGTCCATCAATAGCAGAATCTCCGTCAATACGGCCTGTTCTCCTGATGGCAGGTGGTCGATGTCACTCCGAATGCCCGCGTAGATGACCAGATTGGCAATGGATTGAAGCTCGTGGTCTGTCCCGTAGGCGTGGATCAGTCCGGAAATGTTTTTCTTACGGTCCGGCCGGCAGATGGCCAGAATGAAGGGTTTGTCCGGTTGACTTAAAAATTTGTCAATTCGGGATTTGGCCATCATGCGTGCCTGCTTTTGCTGGTCGGTGAGTGGTTGCCCGTCGAACTCTTCCTCATAATAGGGCCAGAAACGCTTTAGGTTGATGCCGGGGGATACAACGTGAAATTCGGTTAAATCGAAGTTTTCATAATCTTCGAACAGATTGATTTCATTTTCTGTCGAGGTCACGATGAACTCGGCCGAAGCCAGCGTTTGTTCCTCGGCATCAAATCTGTTTTGAAAACGGTATCTGTCGTAGGCTTCCTCTTCCGTCATTCCAGTTTCGATGAGTTTGTGCAGTTTGGGCATGCCCAGCGAGTGAGCCGAATGCACGTACGGGACATTCAGGTATCTTGAGAGTTCGGATACGACATAGCCTGCATCGGCATAGTGACTGTGGAGCCAGCTTGGGAAGATGTTTTTTGATTTGATATGTTTGAGGGTATTCGAAACAAATTCATCCAGGCAGTCCCACAGTTTCTCCTTTGGAAGATATTTTTTGCCGCCGCAGGGAATGCGGCGTATGTCGAATTTGTCATTGATCGGCTCGATTTCGACAGCGTAGTCCGGTGATAACTGCTTGTCGTCAATGCGTCGGGTGAACAAGTGGACATGTTCCACTTCCGGACGCTGGCTTAATTCCTTGGCCAATTCCATGACATAGATGATCTGGCCGCCGTTATCCGAGTCCTTTCCAATTTCCAGGTTTTTCCCGCGAAATAATCCATGGATACTGTAGAGGTGTATACGCATACGAATGAGGCTAACACACATGCCGCTGTGGGCAAGGGTTTGCAAAGTTGAAGGTCGCAATTGACTCCTTAAGCTCTTATTGCATAGTGTGTGTGGAGATCATCACCAACCTGAAAAAATAAAAAGGGAATATGGACGAAAAGGCTATCATCCGCATAGGCGACCGGCAATTCGAGTGTCCCACGATCGTTGGGAGCGAGCATGAGAAGGCGATTGATGTCAGGCAACTGCGCGGCGAAACCGGTTACATCACCTACGATGATGGCTATGGCAACACCGGGTCCTGTCAAAGCGCGATCACCTACATTGATGGTGACGAGGGCATCCTGCGGCATCGCGGCTACCCGATTCAGGAATTGGCAGAGCATTCTGATTTTGTTGAATCCGCTTATCTGATCATTTATGGCGAGTTGCCGACCGAGGATGAGTTGCGACGGTTCAGAGCCCGAATCTCCGGGAATGCCAATTTACACGAAGGCATGCTGCGCATTCTGGATCATTTTCCCGATGACTCTCATCCGATGGCCATTCTTTCCGTGATGCTGAACGCGATTGGTTGTCATTATTCTGAAATGGCGTCCAACAACCGCGAGCAGGATCTCGATCACTTCGATTGGGCCTCTACTCTGTTGCTTGCCAAGGTGCGTACCATCGCCGCTCTGACGTACCGTATGAAAGAGGGCAAACCCTGGATGTATTCCAAGCCAAGCTTCCGTTATTGCCAGAATTTCCTGCACATGATGTTCTCGGAACCCTATCAGGATTTCATGCCACGTGAAGAGGTGATAGATGCACTTGATTTGATCCTGTTGCTACATGCCGATCATGAACAGAACTGCAGTACATCCACAGTGCGGATGATTGCCAGCAGTGGTGCCAATCTGTTTGCCTCGGTTGTCGGCGGGGTTTCCGCCCTTTGGGGACCGCTGCATGGCGGGGCCAATATGGAGGTGGTGAAAATGCTTCAACAAATCCATGATGACGGTGATGACGGATCTCGATTCATTGCAGCGGCGAAAGATGGTAAACAGCGCCTGATGGGATTTGGTCACCGGGTTTACAAGAATTTTGATCCGCGCAGTCGTCTTCTGAGGTCACGCGCCGATAAACTGTTTGCAAAATTGGAAGCGCCCGATCCATTGCTCGATATTGCCAAACATCTGGAAGATGCAGCCCTCAAGGATGATTACTTCATTGAGCGCAAGCTTTATCCCAATGTTGATTTCTACAGCGGCATCATCCTGCGCGCCATCGGTATTCCTTTGGAGATGTTCACCGTGATTTTTGCCATTGGCCGCATGCCCGGCTGGATCGCTCACTGGCGTGAACTGGCAAGTCATCCAAAGCAGAAGATCCACCGGCCACGACAGATCTACACGGGCGCTACGGAGCGTCGATATGTTCCGCTTGAAAAACGTTGAGTGACGGCTGACTTGAAGTGTTCGGATACATCGAAAGGCGTTCGCAGCAAGGCATCGCTTACTGGAAATCCTTCCGGATTGAAGGAAGTTCCAATCGGCGTCCTGTAGCCTCAAAAATGCGCTGAAGGTAGTCTTCGTCATTCAGTTCGATCGGGACGGATTGGCATGATTTTTCGAACCCTGGAAAGTTCCATAAATTGGGGAAATCACGGCATTGTTGTGGTTTGACCGGTTGGATGCGGCAGAGATCTCCATCCAGAAAAATGCATTCCCCGTTGGGTTTATCCATCAGCGCCAACCCGGTCCTTGAGGTATTCAGGCGAGTGTGGGATTGGATGAATGCTTCCTCGGACAATTTCAGGTATTTGGCGATCTCTGAAATTTCCTCTTCGCTTAATTTTACCTGCCCCGGCCATCGACAGCATGCGGTGCAGCGTTGGCATTCATGAAAAGTAGGCATGGCGGTGCGCTCAAGTATTTTTGCTGCGTTGTCTGGCAAAAGGGTGGAGTTAATCCAATGTGATTTCGATCGACGCTGCTTTTTTCAACTTTGTCAGATAATCCGGCAGTAGTTGCTGGACATATTCGGCTTCCAGTTGGGCTTTGATGCGGTCAGATACTTCCTCAAAAGGCTGATATTCCTCGGGAGTGATTTCCAGGATTTTTACGATATGGTAACCGGTCTGGGTCCTGATGACATCGGATATTTGATCCTTTTTCAGGTTAAAGATCGCTCCTTCCAGGGTTGGATCGTTCGTGCCCCGGGCTATGGTGACTTCACCTTTTTGTTCTTTGGT